>CAYRFY010000493.1:0-6273 GCA_964423635.1 uncultured Armatimonadia bacterium
ATGGCAATGGCAATGGCAATGGCAATGGCAATGGCAATGGCAATGGCAATGGCAATGGCAACGGCGCCCCTCCGTGCGGGAAAGCCCGACCTGAGCGATGGCCTTCAGCAGAACCGCGGCCCCGGAGAGCTGAGTCAATCGTGCCGGTCTCGACCCATGGAATCGGCTAGTCCGCCCGTGAGCCGGTGCGGCGCACGATGGTGAAGGACACCTGACTCTCCGCGCCGGGTTCCATTTGCAGCGTCCAGCGCAGCTCGTTGGCTTCCCTCTTCGTCGGCGCCGGGTCCGTCGTGCAGTCCCACTTGCCCGGCACCTTCTCGATCAGCTCCAGCTCGACCGGTGTCGCGGTACGGTTGCGGAAGACGGCCACCAAGTCGTCGGTGGTATCGTAGCCGGAGACGCGGCCGAGACGGTCAAACTCCACGTCCGTCTTGCGGGTGTTGGTCACCGTGCGCTCGAACACCAAGTTGGGCTCGGGGCCGATGAAGACCTCGGTCTCCTTGTCCGCGGCGTGGATCAGGTCCGTGCCGACAACGGGCACGCGGCCGGCGACGGTCTGCTCATAGACCTCCAGGTGCCCCTTGGGCAGTGTGCCGGGCACCGCGAGCTTTGACAGGTCCACCAGCAGGTAGCGCCGGACCTCGGTCTTGTAGGCCTCCGGGTCGGCCCGGTGCACGATGCGGAAGGGCAGGGCTTCGGCCCGGAAGAAGAGGATGCGCTTCTGCCTGCCGGGTTCCAGCGTGCAGTCCTGCAGGGCGAGGTAGGTGCCGCTGGGGACGTCGCCCTCGGCCTCATCCAGGGCTCCGAGCACTCCCACCGGCGCGGCGCATAGCTGCAGCCCCGCGTTTCTCAGCGGAAGCTTGCTGTCATTGGTCAGGTGCAGCTTGCCGACGAGGTCCATGGTGCCCGCCGCCGCGTCGAAGGTCAGGGTGTACGAGGCGGTCCACTTGATCCCTTTGAGGAAGTACGATGCAGTCAACAGACGGGCTGCCGACCTCTCCGCCAGGACAGGCCATGTGTAGGTCTTCTGGGCGCCCGCTACCTGACGTGCCCCGCCGATCTTGATGTCCTCCGGCCCGTCGAGACGCACCGAGGCCGGATCGATGTCGGCATCGGTCCACTCAAAGCGCACGGAGCTCTTGCCCTCGGGAACGAACACCTCGGCCGTCTCCTGAACCAGGGCGGCGTCCGAGCCGACACGGAGGGTAATGGCAACCTCGCGGGTGGAGGAGGACAGGGCCAGGGGCACGCCGTCCTGGGCGAAGAGACAGGAGCCGCCGGCGATGATGAGTGACAGGGTCAGGAAGGCAGTAGCATGGGCGAATCGGGAAGCCATGGTGCATTCTCCTGCGTGATGGCGTTGCGGGCCTGTGAGCGCCGTGCGGCGCTCTGAAGCTAACGGCGGCGGGCTGGGGGCAGAGCCCGGCCCACGGGCGACGGGTACGGCGGCGGTACGCCACCGAACGTCAGGGGGAGACGATGAGCATGGCTCGAGTCGCGGGCCCATCGGCTATCGCACCACGAAACTCGTCGTGTCAGACACCCCTGAGACGCACAGCACGCTCACGCGGGCGGTGTACTCGCCGCGCTCCACGGGCACCTCGCCGGCCTCGGGCCGCCAGGTGAGCTTCTCAGCGCTATTGGGCGGGATGCGGACCTCTTGCTCCCGCAGGTGGCGCCCCGGCTCGATGATGGTGCAGGCCGCCGCCAGGACCAACTCGCGGCACGGGTCCTGATTGTGGATAGTGGCGGTGACCTCGTACGGCTCGCCGGAGACGATATCCTTGGCCGCCACCACTCCCAAACGGACGGCCAAGCGTCGCGGCGGCGGCACCCGCAACTCCAGCATTCGCGTCAATGTTGCCGGGCCGCAGCATACTTCGACGGGCACGCGGTAACGCCCTGCGGGCAGAAGGCCGCTGGGTAGCCAGCGGAACTGCATGAGGGCGACCTCTCCGGGAGCCAGATGCCGCGGCAGCGGCCGGCTTGTGACCTCGCCTCCGGGTGGAACCAGCCGCGCGGACACCTCCGCAGGCTGTGTGCCGAGGTTGGCCACCTCCACGGCCGGCGTTGCGCCGAGGGTCTGATCCACCCGGAGACGCAGCGGGCCGGGCCTGACCGCCAGCAGTGTCTCGTCGTCGGCCCAGAGGCTGCCCTCGAGGGCGTCGGCGCAGTAGTCGTAGGCCGCGCCGGTGGCCATCACGTTCAGGACGGTGAAGCGCGGGACCTCCCAGACGGGGCGCTCGTCCGGGCACGGGAAGTACGCCGTCCCGTCGCTGAGCGTGACCCGCGACAGCGCGTCTCCCGGCAGGCCCTGCCAAACCCCCGTGACCCGGGCCTGGCGCACCGGCTGCCCCGCGGCGTCGACAATCTTCACGCAGGCCGCCAGGACCGGCTCGAGAAGCTGCGTGCGCGGCGGGTCCTGGGGCTCGCCGTCCACCGCGGTGAACACAGGCAGCGATTGATCGGTCCACTCCACCCGGACGCCGTCCACATGGATCAGGCGCACGCCCGGGGGTTGCTGACGCTTGACGCGATCCACGGTGATGGAGCGGTCCATACGCCAGTTGGCATCGAAGAAGCCTGCCTCCACGAAGTAAGCCGCCTCGTAGCAGGTGACCGGCGGCTTGTTGTTGACATTCATCACATGGGGCAGGCCGCTATTGAAGACCACGTAGTCTGAATGGCCGTAGGAGAGCTTCTCCAGGTCGAACTCCAGCCCCTGGACGCTGGACCCATCGGGCTGTGTGGCGTAGCGCCCATTGCAGACCACCAGGTAGGTGCGGCCATCGGTGAGAGCATTGGGGTAGATCATGTAGGCGCCGAAGTCGGCGCCGCGATAATGGCGGTCGCCGGTGAGAGCATCGCGCACGAGGACACCGTCGCGATGCACTTCCACGGGGAGCGGGTGCAGCTCGTGGGCGCGCCGGAGCATACGGCTGGTCTCCAGGGTCCCGTAGAGCACCAGGTGTTTGTCCAGGTCGGCCGAGGTCAACTCATCCTCGGGCACCGCGACAAGTCCGGACCCGTGGACGTTGAACCCATTCCATCCGGCGCAGAAGGCCTGTGCCTCGGCGCGGTGGCGGGCCACGTCCGCGGCGGGGCCGACGGTTCCGTAACAGACCACGAAGGGGCTGAGGAATGCGTGGCCCAGCGGGCCGCAGGACTGCGTGGTCTTTGAAAAGCCCCTGGCGGGGGCGGCTTCGGCCGGTGACGCCTCCGCGGTGGGATAGCTATCCCAGCCCGTGAGTGCGTCCTCGGCGTCCCACACGGCCTCGAAGCACAGGCTCCGGGTCTCGCCGGTGTAGGCGGGGATGCCGTCCACATACACCCGTAGCCAGAGGCAGTCGCCAATCGGACTGGCCGGGAGCTGGAGTGTGAAGCCGTCCAGGTTGCCGGTCAGTACGTCCACGATCCCCGTCCGCTGTTGCCTGGAGCAGGTAACCTCGAGCGTGGCCTTCTGTCCCTCGTAGTGGAAGGCGTCCATGCGGGCCCAGTAGAGCTCGCCATGCTGCAGTGTGGGAGTTGCCAGCGAGATGGCGGCTTGCTCGGGGCGGGCGGCGCGTCCGAGGAAGTAGTTGTAGATCCAGTTCAGGTCGTACCCGCCGCCGTGGCCCTTGTCGCGGTTGATGGTGATCCCGGTCTGGTACTGGCCCGGGTATTCGAGCGCGTGCCCCTCTAGGCCCTCGGCCAGGTCCACGCCCTGCCAGGGCAAGACGACATCATCGCGCCAGTCAGCGATGACGTACACGTCGCCCCAACGGGCGCGCTCCGTCCAGTACAGCGGGGACGCGGCCTCCAATAGCGGGCGCCGGAACTCCTCGATCTCATCCCGCTGGTCCTTGCGGGCATACCAGTGCCAGTGCCACTCGCAAAAGTCCGTCCAGCCGTCCACGCCGACGGCGGCCGCGATATACTCCGGGTGCGCCACGCCCTGGCGGAAGGCGCCGGTGCCGCCCATCGACCCGCCGGTGATGTAGACCCGCAGCGGATCGACCCCAAAGCGACTACAGAGGTCCTCGACGACTTCCTTCGTCGCCACATCGCCGATGCCCCAGTAGAAGTTGGGACCCCGGGCATTGAGCTGCACCAGCATCCACCCGTGCGCGTCGGCCCAGTCTCGGGCCCACTGGGAGAACCCGGTCCCAACCGACCAACCATAGCCGTGGGCGTGCATCACCACGGGATAGCCGCCCGATGGCGGAGCACCGTCGGGGACATAGGCGCCGTACTCCTGTTGCGAGCCGTCCACCGGTGATGTGTAGCTCACCAGGCGTGTGAAACCGTCCGCCCACACGGCGGCGGACAGTACGATGCAGAGCAACGCCGGGACGAGACGCAGGGGCGCATACCCTGGTAGTCGAAGGCAGAACCGCGCAATTGGCATCTTCACTCACCGACCGCACCGGGCGAAGGGTGCGGAGGTACGAGGTATCGTCGGCGCAACAGGGGGGAGGTTCGTCATGGGGAAGGCGCAGGCCTTCAGGGGTGGCTGCGAAGGGAGAAAGCGCCGGGGGCGTTACACCGGAGCCGGCGCGCCGGCTTGGGCGGGGGTTGCGCGGCCGGCTCCGGTCGCCCGGCGAGGCTCTCGCCGACGGCCGGAGCAGGCCTCTGGCGCCGGGCCGGGCGGAGGGATAGCCACCGTGGGCGGGCGTGTGTCGGCCTGAGGTGGCGCCACTACGACCGGCCGAAGATGAGCAGGGCATTGGAGACGGGGCGCTCGGAACCGCCGATGGGGTGGTTGATCACTCGGCCGCCGTCGATGACGGTGGTGGAGCCTCCACCGTCAAGAGACATGGCCTCATGGCAACCCAGCTTGAGCATGATACAGGCGGCTTCGTCAAGAGTGACGCCACCTGCCTGCGTCGACTCCATCGCGGCCACGAGCACATTGCCGTCGGGGTGGAGGCCCACGGCCGAGCGCGAGGTGGTGCGGAGCACGTCGGCGCGAAAGCGCTCTTCGGCGGCGGTGACGGCCACCTGGCCGGCCTTGACCAGTCGCGGCCCGGCGCCCAGTGCGTAGCGCAGCTTCGGCCAGCGGGGCTCGGTATCGAGACTGATTCTCGTCCGTGCGCCCAGGCGGGCGCGGGCCAATAGTCCCGCCCAGCGGCCGCCGGCGGAGAGCACATGGGCGTCCCGGGGAATTGCCACCGGGTTGCCGGTGAGTTCCACGCGACCGATGGTGCCGTCCGGGGAGATTGTGGCGCGCACGAAGCCCGGAGCGGCGCTGACCTCCGAGCCCCAGCGCCTGGTGTAGAGGATCGCGGTGTCGGCGCTTGCATGGCCGGTGTTGAGTGCCTCCAGGGAGATCTTGCCCGCCCCCTGGATCTCCACTATGCCCCGGAAGTGCAGGCGATCCATCAGGGCTTCGCCGGCTTCCGAGAGCCCCAGGACACAGCGCCGGTACATGGGGGCCTTGATCCATTCGCCATCGATGACCAGCATGCCCAGTGGCGGGCCGGACCAGTCGAAGTACCCGCCATTGACCGCGGCACTGGCGCCGGCTCTTCTGGCGATGAGGCTCACCGGAGCGCGCTGTCGGATGGTGGCGGCGGCCAGGGCGGGTCTGACGGCGGTGGGGGAGGCCTTCAGAACGAAGACCCGCACGGCGCCGCGCTGGGTGCCGAAGTTGCGCACCTGCCACGGAGTGGAGGATGGGATCGGCGCCACGGGGGTGGTCGTCCTGGTTTCGGCGGGAGGCGTGACGGTAGGTGCCGTCAGAGGCGAACGGCGCGGGATGTCGATGACAATCCTGGTGGGATCACCGAGAGTCGTGATCTGCGGGAGGCCGCCGCCGCTATAGGTGATCAGGACCTTGGACCAGTCCTCCGGCCCCGGCGTCACTTTGGCCTGCGGGCGGAGTGCGTCCTCGAAGCTGAACAGTCGCAGACAGCCCCAGCCGGTGGGCAGGGGGTCGGGGGGAGGCAGCTCGAGAGCAATCTCGCCTTCCGAAACGCTGGCCCAGGCCGGGGCGGGGCCGGTGACGTCCACCACCAGCCGCAGGTAGTCTTCGTGGGGGCCTTCGCGCACATCGCTGACGGCGGCTCCCGGAGGCCGGATGTCCCATTCGCCGGGAGCGCTGCGCTGCGTGGCGATGGCGAAGGCCCGCCGGAGTATCTCGGCGGGGACGAAGAGCACCCCGTCCCGGACCTCGGAGGCGGTCTGGGCCTCCAGGCGCGTCCCATCCACCTTGAAGGAGGGCGAGGATTCGTAGACCTTGAGCCAGCGGCCGAAGGAGGAGAGCTGCCATGTGCCCTGTGGCTCGGTGGACTC
>CAYRFY010000494.1:0-6249 GCA_964423635.1 uncultured Armatimonadia bacterium
CAGGAGGGCGTCACCCGCTGGGCGTGGCTGGCGCCCTTCGCGCCGGGATCGGGCTCGGCGAATGGGAAGAGAGTCGCCGATCTCCTCGCCGCGGGCCGGATGCTGAGCGAAGGCTTCGCGCCCGTCGCTCCTCCCGTGCCCGAGGAATGGCGCACCCCGCTGCCCGACTTCCCCGCCGAGCTGCGGCGTTCCCAGCCGGTGGCGGACATCAATGAGGCGCTGATCTACACGGTGGGAGAGAACGCCCGGGGCGAGTACGGCATAGACCTGGCGAGCAAAGTGGGCAGCGAGGTGATCGTGCGCGGGTGGTTCAAGTGGGCCCAGGCGCCTGCGGTACACGAGTGGACCCACGTGCCCCCTAAGGCCCACGAGATCGGGGCTCTGTTCGGCGGCGGAATCACCTGTAGCGCCCTGTATGACGAAGAAAACGGCCTGAGCCGCGAGCAGGTCCTGGACATGGCCACCCGGGGACCCGATGGCGAACTGGTGGATGCCTGGGACACAGCGGGAATCCGGCACGGGTCGCTGTCGAGCCCGGCGTATCTGGACTATCTGTTCCGCTGGTGCCGCGAGCAGATCGATGCCGGGGCCGACTATCTGTTCATGGACGAGCACACCGCCGCCCTCAGCGGCAAGGAGGGCTACGACGATCATTCGCTTTCGGACTTCCGGCGCTACCTGCTGGACGTGTCTGCGCGCACGGCCGACTGGGATGCGAAGGACCCCCGCTGGACCGACGAGCTGGGTATTTCGCTAATGCCGCCCCAGTGCCCCTCGGGCGGCATGGATACCTTCGACTATCGCGCCTACCTGCGCGAGCATGCCCTGCTGAAGCAGCCCGGCGTGCCCGAAAACCGCCTGCAGCCCGAGTGGGGTGGCTTCCGCGCCTGGCGCGATGATACCGCCTGGAAGGCGCTGACCGACCGCATCCGCGCCTATGCGGCTACCAAGGGCCGCCGGGTGCTCATCAGCGCCAACGGGCTGGCCAGGTACGTGGATCTCCAGGTGCTGGGGGTGTGGGGGCAATGGACGCTGCAGGACGGCCACGTGGACTTGTCCGAGAACCAACTGCCCTACTGGCGGTCCCTGGTGCGGCAGGGCTGCGATCTGGCGGGGCGCCAGGTGCCTGTCGTCCTGTTCCACGACTGGGGCTTCGGCGATCCCCCCTTCCCCTGGCTGGCGGTGCCGCCCTCGGAACGCGAGATATGGATGCGCACGCGTGGGGCGGAGATCTACGCGGCCGGGGCGCGCTTCGCCTTCCCCGTCCTGGGGCCTTTCGGCTGCGACGCCGGCCGCGACGGAACCCTGCCCACCATCGCCCGACAGACGATCTTCTATAAGAGCCACAGCGACCTGTACCGTCCGGTACAGTGGCTGTCGTGTGAGACCCTCCGCGCCGACCGGGACAAGATCAGTCTCAGCGCCACCTGGCAACCGCAGCGGCAAGCGTTGCTCGTGCACGCCATTAGCCGCAACGTCCAGGACGGCAAGCTGGTGCCCTGCGAGGGCCTGAAGGTGACCTTGCCGGTGAGACAGGTACCGACGAGGGCTGTCGCCGTGTCTCCGGATTTCGCGGGCGAGGGGCAAGTGAGCTGCGCCGGGGAGGATGACGCTTTGCATCTGACCTTCCCGGATTTCGAGGCCTACTGCGTAGGGGTGCTCGAGTACGGAGGGGCTGTGGATGTGAGCCGGCTGCGGGACCCCGTGCGAATCCGGCCCTCGATGCGCTGGGCCCGACCGATGCGGGAGCGGTTCCTCGTCCGACCGGACGGCTCGGCGGAGCACGAGGGCGATCTCGAGGGCTTCCTGCAGGGCATGCTTCACACCCATCTGCGCAATCCGCCCACCTTCGTGGTGAATGCGAAGGAAGCGGCGGAGCTGATCGTGCACGTTCGCGCGGTGGCCGCGGCGGGGGCCCGGCTGCAGGTGAGCATCGGCGGCGTGGTGGCGGACACGATCGATTTGCCGGACCTCGACGGCAAGAACGACGGCGGGGCGGCGGAATACGAGCGTGACTTCGTCTTCGCGATACCCGCGGGCGCGCACGAGGTGAAGGTGGACAACGTGGGCGAGGATTGGGCGGTGGTGAGCTGGTATGAGTTCAGGGGGGAGTTGGGGGAGTAAGGCCGATGGAGGGCGGGGCTGAGGGCTGAACACAGAGACTCAGAGACACGGAGAGACGGCGGAGAACGGCCGGGAACAGGGGTGACGATCGCGCCACTCCATGATCGGCGACAGGCGGCCCTACACAAATGGGCAGAGCCCCAACCGGGGCTCTGAAAACAACCATGGCATGGAACCCGTATCCGGGTCCCGACTGTACAATGGCTCAACCGAGCCATTACCCATAGTATAGCCATGGGCACATCAGAAGTAATCCCCCATTCGCTCCCGTTCACCCACATCCTTTGGCTCCGAGCCTGCCGGGCCCCCACGCCAGGCCCCTTACCGTCCCCCTACCGATACTTGGCCTGCAGCAGCTCCTCGGCCTTGTGGAAATCCGGGATCGCCCGAGGGTATTCCCCCTTCGCGACGTAGGCGATGCCACGCCCCAGGTAGGCTTCCCCGATTTTGGAGTTCAAGGCGATCGCCTTGTCGAAGTCGGCGATGGCGTCGTCGTACAGGCCGAGATGCTGGAAGGCCTTGGCGCGGCAGAGGTAGGCCTCGGCGTGCTTGGCCTGCAGCTCGATGGCCTGGGTGAAGTCCAGAATCGCCCGCTCGAAATGGCCCTCCCGATGGGCCGCCGCGGCGCGACGGGCCAGGGAGCGCCGGCCGTCCACGGGCTCTCCGCTCTTGATCGCCGCGGCGTCGGCGGTGCTCAGGTATTCGGCCATATCGTAGTGCGCTCTGCCCCGACCGTAGTAGGCTTCCACGAGGCTCTGGTCCATGGACAGCGCCCGGGTGAAGTCCTCGATTGCCTGTGCCGGGTCGGCGAGGGCCACGTAGGCAAGCGCCCGGGCGATGAGGGCTTCAGCGCTCCCCTCGGCGGCCTCCACAGCCTGATGGGCGTGAGCCAAAGCCTCCTCGTATTCACCGGCTTTGAGGCTCCTCGCCGACAGCCTGCACAGCCGCTTTGCGTCTCTGCTTGTCGCCACTGCCACCCCTCCTGTGTTTTAGCAAGCCGCCGCACCACCGATCGCCGTTGGCCTGCACCCCTCTCCTGGTCCCGCAGCGCGGGACGGGAGAGGGGGGTGAGGACGCCGTTGGCCGTTACCCGCCCCCCACCCCGCCGCCCGCCAACACCCGTGCAGGGCTGCCGTCGACCTTCGCTCCTACCTCTTTGCCAGCAGCTCGTCGCGCAGCGGTGGCTGCAGGTTACGGATGGCCTTGTCCACGATGTCGAAGCCCGCCAGCTCGCTCCAGCCCTCCAGTAGCCTCCGGGTCACCGGCCCGACCTTGCCGTCGCCCACGGGTAGGCCGTTGAACTGCGTGGCCGGCATGATGCAGTAGGGCGTACTGGTGAAGAAGGCCTCGTCGGCCGTGTACACGTCATAGGGCTGCAGGGGTGTGACCTCGACCGTGACGCCCTTGTCCCGGGCGATGTCGATGGTGGTCTGCCGCGTCACTCCGGCCAGAGCCTGCCACGTGGGCGGGGTCTTCAGCACACCATCCGTGACCACGAAGAAGTTGCCCCCCTTGTTCTCGGCCAGGAAGCCGTCGGTGTCCAGGATGATGCCCTGAGCCCGCGGGTCCACGAGCTTGGTCTCCAGCTCCGCCAGCGTGTAGGCCATGCGGCTGCGGTTCTTGATCTTCGGGTCCAGGCTCTGGGCGGGCATCATCCGCGACATCGGGGTCACCGCGTGGCACCCGCGCACGTAGAACTCCGCCCAGTAGTCCAGGTTCATCGGCGCCGTGTGGATGATGATGGTCGGCAGCCGTTTCGTGGACTGGTCGCCCGAGGGCGGGTAGGCCCCACGGGAGATGTTGTGCACGATCCAGAGGTCCTCCTCGCCGTATGTGGGCAGATTGCGCTCCATGACTTCCAGCGAGATCCGCTCCATCTCGTCGGGGCCGACCTCCGGGTCAAGCCGCATGATCTTGAGCGACAGGTACAGGCGCCGGACATGCTCGCTCAGTTTGAAGGGCTTCTGGAGAAACGTGCGTGTCGACTCCGTGGCCGTGTCGCCGAGCATGACCGCCGAGTCGAACACAGAGATCTTCGCTTCGCTCTCGGGGTAGAACTCCCCACTGATGTACACCAATCGCTCCGACATGCAGGATCCCTCTTTCACCCGTCGCCGTGTCTGTGGCCGGCACGGCGGGTAGTTCCCCGGAGGCCGGGAGGGGACCTTGTGGAGGAGGGAGGGCCGGTACCGAGAAGGAACAAGCCACAGAGACATCACATGGCCCGCGCGCGATACGGGCGGACAGCTCCGCCGCCGGTGCAGCACAGAGCCGCACCCATGGACAACGCCGCCGCATCGCGCGCAGCATCGGTCAGCGACCTTCTTCACCGCACCTATCGCGACGACTCCTGCGGAGTGCTCGACGATGCCCGGACCGCCCACTCTCAAGACAGTTGTGTTGCTGCTCACCTTGGCCTCCGCCACCTGCGCCCAGTCTCCCACGTTTTCCACAGGCGGCGAGGATGTGGTCTACTGGGAGCAGCCCTGGGTCGCCCAGAGCCTGTCCTACCCGGCCGGTGCCTACGTGCAAGGCCTGGAGGCCGCATTCAAGGACGGCCTGGAGGGCAACAGGCTGCGCGTGGAGTTCTTCAGGGCGTATGACGGTGCGGGCGGCTTCGGTGAGCCGATCCAGGCCGAGGCCATTGTTGTCGGCCCCAACGTCGAGGCCACCTATGGGTTCACGCCTCCGGTGCGACTCGAGGGCTCCCCCGACGGTGTCTACTACATGAGGCTGTCGCCCGCGACCGGAGGCGTGCTGCACGGCTCCGCTCGCTGGGGGGACGAAGGCACGGACCCGCTGCGCCACGGCGGCACCGGGCGTCTCATCATCCCCGCGGAACCCAAGGGCGTCGACGAACCCCGGTTTCGCTACGATCTGGCGAATCTGCGCCTCATCACGAGTCCCATCCCTCGCGAGGCCGTGAGCGTACTGAGCTTCGGGGCGCGGGGCGACGGCGCCACCGATGACACCGCCGCCTTCGCGCGCGCCCTGGCCTCCGGGGCGGGAAGGGTGCAGGTGCCCGCGGGGCGCTACGCGCTGGGGCCGGAGGCGGTGACGGTTCCCGCCGGGGTCGTGCTCTCTGGCGACGGTCCGTCCACGGTGCTGTGCGCGGCCGCGGGCACCGGAGAGCTGCTGAACCTGGGCTCGCGATCTCAGGTCCGCGACGTGAGCATCGATGGTGCCCGGGCGCCGCAGGGCGGCGTCAGCGACGGCCTCATCGCCCTGCGGCACGCCGACGGCTGCCTGGTGGAGCGCGTGTCCATCACCGACTGCGACCGCGCCTGCATCTTCGCCGACCACGCCAACGACCTGACGATCCGCGGCTGCGAGTTCCGCCGCATCGGTCTGGCGATCTCTCTCACGTTTTCCAGTCGTGTGAAGATCACGGACAACACCGTGGCCGACGCCCGCATCCACGGCATCCAGTTCTGGGGCAACTGGCAGTTCGAGCGTCAGGAGTGCGAGGACCTGCTGATCTCGGGCAACCGCGTGCGCAACGGCGGCGGCGGACCCATATGGGGCACCGGAGGGCGGCGCGTGGTGATCGTCGGCAACATTGTCGACGGCGCCGAGGATGTCGGCATTGACCTGGAGTGGTGCGCCGACAGCACCATCTGCGGGAACACGGTGCGTAACTGCAGGAACGCCGGCATCTCGCTGTTCTTCGCCTGCACCGCAGTGAGCATCACCGGCAATACGGTGGCCAACGATCGCGAGATCGACGATCCGGAAGCACAGTGGTACGTGCGGGCAGGCATCTGGCTCACGCCTCCGAACCGCGAGGAGTTCCCCGGCGACCGGGGGCACCGGGATGTTGTCGTCGTGGGCAACACGCTCGTCTCCGCCGAGGGGCCGCGCCGCGGGATGTGGATCGGCTCGGAAGTCAGGAACGTGCGGATCGAGGCCAACGCGATCGCGGGCCCGGGCATCTTCTACGGCGGCCACCACAGGGTCAGCCCGCTCTCCCTGCGCCCCCTGGAGCAGCCCGTGCTGATCGACAACATGCCCACAGAGGACAAGCCGAGGTTATAGAAGCGCGGGAGAAGAGCCGTTCACAGCCGCGTAGGTCGGGCTTTCCACTCAGATTATGCATGAACGCACTGGGGCCACATTTCGCCATTC
>CAYRFY010000495.1:0-6231 GCA_964423635.1 uncultured Armatimonadia bacterium
GGGCTTGGAAGCCCGCGGGCACGGTGGTCTTTGCCGCGTGTTGTGACTCTCGCTGATACCTGTGTGGCGCACCGTGCGGGCTTGGAAGCCCGCGGGCACGGTGGTCTTTGCCGCGTGTTGTGACTCTCGCTGATACCTGTGTGGCGCACCGTGCGGGCTTGGAAGCCCGCGGGCACGGTGGTCTTTGCCGCGTGTTGTGACTCTCGCTGCTACCTGTGTGGCGCACCGTGCGGGCTTTCCACTCAGGTTATGCAGGTTCCGGGCAGGCGCCGATTCACGTCACCTCACCCCCCCGGCCCCGCCTCTCGGCGTCTCTTCGAGCCGCTTGTACTCCGCCAAACGGCCGGCGGAGACGGGAGGAGGGGGGAGAACGGCAGTACTTCGACCGTTCCTGACGCGTGAATGGCGAAATGCGGCCCCAGTGTGTTCATGCATAATGTGAGTTTCCAGCCCGACTCGGCGATCCTGCTTTGCGGGAGCGCCGTCTGGCCGTGGCACCGCCCCGCAAGGAACCTCTGCGGCCTACTCCTCGGCCTCAGCCGAACCTTCGCTATCTGTCCACCCGCACGATCTGGTAATGGTGGCTCACGGGCCGGTTCTGACGCCAAAGCTGCTGCAACAACTCCTCGAGCTGGGCCTCGATCTGCTGCCGCTCCGGGCCGGTCCTCAGGTAGTTGTCGAACTGGCTCCTGAAGTAGCCCGCGTTGGAGCTGTTCTTGGCCAGGAAGTCGTCGAAGTACGCGCGCACAGCGGCTTTGTCGGCTTCCTCGACCTCCGCGCGCAGGAGCATCATCTTGACCTGAGCGTGGCTGCGCAGCCGGACCTCCAGACCGCGGCGTCGCTCGTTCACCGCATGCAGCGCCTGGGCCTGCCGGTACTGTGGAGTGTGGGCGTTCGCCGCCAGGTTCACTCCCGCCCCCAATTCCCCGGAGGTGTACCGCCCCACCTCCTCGCCGTCGATGAGCAGGCGACAGGTCCCTTCTCGCTTGAGCCTTACCGCAAACGTCTCCCGGTTCAACTCGGCCGTGAACGGAACCAACTCCAGAGCGCCCGCGGCGCCGGGCTCCACCGGGAACGGCAGCGCATTTTGCAGGTAGTCGAACTCGAGGCCCTCCGGGCGCACCGCGACATTGCTCACCTGCGCGTTTTCGCAGGCCTCCACCCGACCTGTCTCGCCATCCAGCGCCAGGTGGGAGACCACCGCGGGCACCTGCTGGGCCTTGAGGAACAGGTACGCCATCACCAGCATGCCCACATCGCCGGGGTGCACGCGATCGGGGCCGACGATGGTGAAGCTCGGGTCCTGCTTCTGGTGCTCCAGATTGAGGGCGGTCATGGGACCGTTGAAGTCCGCCACGCCGCCGTCGATCTCTGCCGCCAGCTCCCGGGCGTACTCGCCGCAGGTGGCCAATGCGGCGTTGACGCCGAAGAGGTTCTCCATGTCGATCTGGGCGGTGTCATCATACGGCGAGGGGGTAATGAAAACGAAGCGGGGATCAAAGGCCGCCTTGAGCTTCTGGGCCAGCGCGAGCTGGTTCTCCCGGTGCCGATCCAGGGCGACCCGGCGGGCGGCGAGATTGGCTTCATCCGGGTGCGTCTTGCCGTAGAGCCCGCGGCTCACATCGTTCATCCCGAACATGATGCAGACCACATCGGGATCGGTGGGGAGGATGTCCCAGTCGAAGCGCCACACCGCCCCGCCGGCGCTGTCTCCCGCGATACCGCAGTTGACGAACCGTATCCGCCGCTCCGGGAAGCGGGTGAGGTAGTAGTCGTACACATAGCTATGGTACTTGCGGGAATGGGTGATGCTGTCGCCGATGAAGCACACCACATCCCCGTCCTCGAACTGGGCGGGGGTGAGGTCCTGGGCTCTGGCGAGTGTGGCAACGAGGGGCGAGAGACAGAGCAGGCACGCAACTATCGTCATCACAATGACCTTTCCGTAGGACGTGCTTCGTCGGGGGGACAGTGACCGGCCCACGGTGACTCCTCACGAGCGAGGAAGAGGGGACTGCCGTCGCCCCCACCCTACCCCCGCGCCCTGGTGGCGATCTCCTCGGACGAGAGCGCACGGTGAAGTATCTTCACCTCGTCCAGCAGACCGTCGAAATAGGCACGGTGGTTGACGTCATAGCTGCCCAGGCAAAGGTGGCGCTCATTGCCCACCACCGGGCCGTGGCGCTCCAGGGAGGCACACTGCCGGCCGTCCATGTACAGCCGCATGACCTTGCCGTCGTAGGTGGCCGCGACATGCACCCACCTGCCCGTGGGCAAGGGGTCCGTGGCGCTCATGTGATGGCTCCAGGGGGCTTTGGGGATCGCCCATTCCAGTCTGCCGGCGCCGAGCCCCAACCGGAAGCCGGAAGTGCCCGAACCGTAGAGGTTATTGACGAACCACTTGTCGCTCTGCCCCGCCACGTCGGTCTTTACCCAGCACTCGACGGTGATCTCGTCCAGGGCGAACCTGCGCCCCGCTTGCGGGACATGCACGCAGCCGCCCTCGCACTTGAGGGCTTTGCCGCGCCGGCCCGGTACCCGCGTGGCGTTGTCCAGCATGCCGCCGAGCCCGTTGCCCGACCAGTCCCAGGCGAACTGGACGTCATCGGCCTCGTCGAAGCTCCAGTAGCCTATGAGGTCGGGCTCGAGGTCTTCGGCCACCACGATCTCGGCGCACCGGGCCCGGCGCTCCTTGAACTGGTCGTAGCGCCGGGTGTACGGCCCCAGTCCCAGGTCCTCAGGTACGAGGTCGGTATGGGGTCCGGCGCCGTCGCAGAAAGCGTTGCGCACCGCGTCCAGATAGCCGAAACCGTACTCGCGGTGGGGAAAGATATAGTGGCCCTCCCCGAACTCGTTCCAGTTGTCCAGCAACACCAGCCTGCTGCCCGGCTCGTCCGCCGGCAGCTCGTCCATGAACTCCCTGGCCCTGTCGCAGAGGGTCTCGAAGTCGTCCGGCGGCAGGCGCCAGATGGTGGAGCTCGAGTGCCACGGCCTGGAGTCCCAGCCCATCGAGAGGGTGACGAGGTCGGGGAGAATGCCCATTTGCCGGCGCTTGCGCCAGAACTCCTCCTGGGCGGTGATGGCCTGCTGTGGCTCCGGATTGCCGGCGATCGGCCAGCAGTAGGCGAAACTGGCATCCAGTCCCTCGGACTTCATGAGCTGGAGCGGCTCGGGCCTCTTGCCTCGATCCTCGCCCAGGATCGTCAGGCCGCCCAGGCCCGCCTCCACGCAGGCCTGTCGCACCTTGTCCAGCGCGCTTTTCACCTTCTCCACGCTGCCCAGATCGTTGACCAGGAACTCCGGCCGGTAGATGAACAGCAGCGGCTTGCCATCCACTTTCAGGTAGGAGGGGTGCTTGAAGTAGTTCTCGATCCAGTAGGGCAGGAGGTTTTCCAGCAGGTCCTCCTCGGAGGACACTCCGGCCGTGCCCTTACCCTGGTTCTCCCACATGATGGCGAACTTGAACTGCGAGCCGTACCGCGACTTCAGCAGGCCGTCGTGGATGGCGTGGCCCAGTCTCACATCCACCGGGCCGCCCTGGCTACCCCGGTACCAGCAGTAGACGAAGTACGAGATGCCGTGCTCCAGGGCGTACTTGATCTCCCAGTCGGTGACCTCCGGATTGTCCTCGTCATACCAGCTCAAAGCCGGCTCCCGCTCGGGGTACGGCTCGATCAGCTCCCAGCCTCCGGAGCGCGACCCCTGCTTCCACAGCGGGCAATAGTGGGCGCCGATGAGGTACTTGCTTCGGGCGATCTGGGGTTCGGGCACGTAGTCGGCCTTTGTGGCGGCCAGGGCGGGGAGGAAGCTCACTTCCAGCTCGCGTCTCGCCGTGGTCATGCCCTCCCCGCTCACCTGCAGTCGCAGCGTGGAGGTGATCGGCTCCGCCGCCTGCACCTCCCACGATAGCTCCACCTCCTCGCCGAAGCCCAGTTGCTCGATGGTCTGTGCGGAGCCCTCGAGCACCGTGACGCCCCGGGAGCCTCTGAGGCGCGCGGTGAGCCCGGTGCCGTTGCCGCCGGTGTTTCTCAGCGCGGCATTGATACGCACCGGTACACCCGCCCGGGGGATCACGGGCTCGAGAAGGAACCGCTCGATGCCGATCTCCGGCGGCCCCTCGGGCGCCT
This sequence comes from uncultured Armatimonadia bacterium, assembly GCA_964423635.1. Taxonomy (GTDB): domain Bacteria; phylum Armatimonadota; class Zipacnadia; order Zipacnadales; family JABUFB01; genus CAYRFY01. Next base: position 4,128 of record CAYRFY010000495.1, read on the forward strand.
TGGAGACGCGGAGGAAGTCGATGGCGGCCTCGGCGCCTGCCGGTGGCACCAGGCCCACGGCCTCCAGGGTGTCCCGCCACCCGGCGCCCGCGCTCAGGTCCAGGGCGTACGAGTGCATCCGTCCGTCGCCCTCGACCGGGAAAGCCGTCGCTCCCAGGCCACTGTCGGTGAGGTACAGAAGCGTCGCCTCCGTGCCCGCGGAAAGAGCCATGCGCAGGGAGACGAAGGGCTTGTCCGCCAGGGAAACCGCCAGGGCGCGGCGCAGCAGCGTGGCACCCTCCGCGGGCACGTTCACACGCAGGGCGCCGTCGCGGACCGAGAGCGCTCCCTCTCCCACGACCTCCCAGCCCTCGGCGTCGGTCTCGAACTCAAAGCGTGCCTCCGTGGCGCGCGGCCCCTCCACCGGCCTGTCCAGTCCCAGGTCCCGGGTCAGCACCAGCGGGCGCGGGAGGGCCGTGTCGTAGAGCTTCACCTCGTCCACGATGCCGTGCAGCCCCACCGGTCCCCATTGCGAAGGCAGCCCGATGGAGACCGGGGTCTGAGTCGGGCTCACCGTGCCCGAGCGCGCCCGGGAGAACTCCTGCCCGTTCACCCACAACACGGCCGTGGCGCCGTCCCATGTGGCCACCAGGTGGTACCACCTGCCCGGCTCCACCGCCGGACCCTTGACTCGCGGCTCCAGGGCACCATCCAGATCCACGAAGAACGAGACGGTGCCGCCCTCCTCCGGCGGGTCCAGGCGCAGCAGGTACTCGCCTTCCTTGCTCACGATATTGGCGTTATCCCGCACGCCGGCGAACCTCACCCAGCAGTCGATGGTGAGGCCCTCCGTGGCGTGGAGTAGCTCGCCGGCCGGAACCTGCAGGCCGCCGGTCTTGTCCAGCCACAGGCCGTTGCCCGTCCTGCCGGCCACCGATGTGCCCCCGATAACCCCGGCCGTTTGTCCGTTACCGGAGACGTCGGCACCCGGCGCCCCCTCCTCATCGAAGGAGTACCAGGCCACGGGAGAGGGGACTTCCTCCGCGGCAAAGCACGGACCGCACAGGATCAGGCATCCGCCCAGCGACAAGAGCACGCACGTCACCGGTCTGGGTATCCGCATGGTGCACTCCTCACTATCGGCCGAGCGTAGTGGCGAGACGGTGGTAAGGGCTATTCGCCGGGGAGCCCCCGGCGCCCTGCGCGGCAGAGACGCCCGGGCGGACGGAGCGGGCACGGCCCCCGGGCGCGGAGAGAAGGCAACAGGAGGGCACCTTGTCACCTCCGGGCCAGAGGCAAGACGGCAGACGGTTAACCCTTGGCCGCCCGCGCAATCTCTACGTTCCGACGGACGCCTGTCTACCGTGAAGGGTTCGCCGCTCCGGCCGCCGAATGGCCCTGCAGCGCAAGAAACCCGGGAGATGATCTGATGCCTACCCTACCCCTGGACCTGTCGTGGTTTGCCACCCACCTTCTGGAGGACATCCTTCCCCACTGGTTGGCGGCAGCGCCCACGAAGTCCGGACTGCTATGGCCTTCTATCGACCGGCAATGGCGCCGCACCGGCGGCCCAGAGGGGACGCTGGTGTCCCAGGGGCGGCTGATCTACAACTTCGCCACCGGCTATGCCCTTACCGGCGAGCAGGCCTATGCCGACGCCGTCGCCCGGGGCGCCGAGTTCCTGATGACGGCCATGCGCGACAGTCGGCACGGGGGCTGGTACTGGTCGTGCAGCGCCGATGGCGCTGTGATCGACGACAAGAAGGACAGCTACGGCCACGCCTTCGTGGTGTTCGGCCTGTCTCACGCCGCGGCCTGTCTGGGCGAGGACCGCTGCCGCCGGGCGGCACTGGACGCCTGGGAGATCCTGAGCGGCCCGCTGAGGGACGTGTACGGCGGACTGATCCCGGCGCTGACCGCCGACTTTTCCGCCCCCGCCGGCCGCGCGGTCAACTCGCAGAACCCGATGATGCACTGCTTCGAGGCCGTGCTCGCGCTGGGTGACGCCCCCGGCCTTGGGCACATCCATGTCTGCGCCCGCGAGATCGCCGACTTCCTGCTTTCCCGCCGCTCCCCGGCCACCGGCGGTGCCCTGGCGGAGATGTACACCGAGGACTGGCGGCCG
>CAYRFY010000496.1:0-5005 GCA_964423635.1 uncultured Armatimonadia bacterium
GCACGACTGCCCTACGATGTTCTGGCGCGGATCTCCAACCGCATCACCAACGAAGTGCGTGGGGTGACGAGGGTCGTGTACGACATCACCTCCAAGCCCCCCGGCACCATAGAGTGGGAGTAGCGATGCCCTCGCCTATGCCCGGATTACCCGCGGGCGTCCAGCGCGTGCTGCTTGACGAGGAGCAGATCCGGCGCAGAGTGAAGGCTTTGGCGCAGGAGATCTGCGCGGACTACGACGATGGGTGCCGGCTGGTGTTGCTTGCGCCGCTCAAGGGTTCGGTGGTATTCCTGGCGGACCTGATGCGGCAGTTGGAGAGACCCATCACGGTCAGTTTTGTGCTGGCCTCCAGTTACGGGAAGTCCACGGAGTCTTCAGGGGTCCCGGAATTGCAGATGGACATGTGCGGGGACCTCTCGGGCGCCGATGTGCTTGTGGTGGAGGATATCATCGACACCGGCCGCACGCTTCAGCGTCTGGTGGCGGCGATACGCAGTCGGGGGGCTGCATCCGTCAAGATTTGCTGCTTGCTGGACAAGCCGGCCCGCCGCGTGGTTGACCTATGCCCCGACTACGTGGGCTTCGAGATCGGGGACGATTTCGTGGTCGGCTATGGCCTGGACTTCGCCGAACAACACCGTAACCTGCCCTGTATCGCCGTTTTGGACCCAGATGCAGCCGTTTGAGGCAGCGGTGCGCGCCTCCGCGGGGCCGGGTTCGCGGTTCCCCCACACGCACTGTGTGGCTCCACACCTACGTCAACTACTGCCCGGCGCGACAGCCATCAGGCGGACCATACCACAAAAAGGCCATCAGTCACTCCCCCAGACATGCCGCCGCGGGGACGAGAGCGTCCGTGAGAGCGCAGGTATTGACTGCCTGCGCCGCCGCGAGACGTGAGCGGCCCCGCCTAAGCCCGGCCATCGGGTGACGGCGAAGCGCGGGTCCGGGAATGACCGGCCACAGCAATGGAGTCGAGATGTGACACCATGTTGGAATTAGCGGATCTACAGAACAAGACAGTTGATGAGCTGCGCCACATCGCCGCCGAGATGCAGGTTCCGGGCTACTCCACGGCCCGCAAGCACGACCTGTGCATGAAGATTCTCATCGGCCAGTCGGAGAAGAACGGCCACAGCTACCGCTATGGCGTTCTGGAGACGCTCTCGGACGGCCGTGGGATCCTTCGCGTCGACGCTTACACACCGGATGCCGAGATGGACGTGTACGTCGCCGACACACAGATCAAGCGCTTCGACCTGCGGGTGGGCGACCTGGTCGGGGGACCGGTGCGCCCGCCGAAGGACACCGAGCGCTACTGGTCGCTGCTGCGGGTGCAGACCATCAACGGCTCGCCCCCCGAGCAGGTGCGCAACCGTCCACACTTTGAGGACCTGACCCCGATCTACCCCAACGAGCGCATCCAGCTCGAGACGGGAAACCCCACGAATCTCACGGGTCGTATGCTGGACATCGTGACCCCGGTGGGCCGTGGGCAGCGCGGTCTGATCGTCGCGCCGCCGAAGGCGGGCAAGACGACCATCATCAAGCAGGTCGCCAACTGCATCACCGCGCGCTACAATGACATCCGCCTGATCGTGCTGCTCATCGACGAGCGTCCCGAAGAGGTCACCGATATCGCTCGCTCGGTGGACGGTGAGGTGGTCAGCTCCACTTTCGACGAGCTTCCCGAGAATCATCTGCGGGTGGCGGAGTTGGTTTTGGCGCGTGCCAAGCGCATGGTGGAGCAGGGGGAGGACGTGGTGATCCTGCTGGACAGCATCACGCGTCTGGCCCGGGCCAGCAACCTCGTGGTCGAGCCCAGTGGCCGCACGCTGTCGGGTGGTCTGGACCCCAGCGCCCTGTACCGGCCGAAGCGGTTCTTCGGCGCCGCCCGGAATATCGAGGACGGCGGCAGCCTCACCATCCTGGCCACGATCCTCATCGACACGGGCAGCCGGATGGATGACATGATCTTCGAGGAATTCAAAGCCACCGGCAATCTCGACCTGGTGCTTTCCCGCGACCTGGCCAACCGCGGCACCTTCCCGGCCGTCGACATCGCCAAGTCCATGACCCGCCATCAGGAGTTGCTGTTCAGCGACGACGAGATGCAGAGCGTCTGGCAGATTCGCAAGGCATTCACCGCCATGGACAGTCTGGACGCAACGGAGACCCTGCTGCAGGGGCTGCGGCGAACCAAGACCAACCAGGAGTTCCTGGCGATGGCCGAGACCTCGTTCCGGCGACGTTAGTGCGGCGCCGCGTCCGATGCAGTATTCACGCCCCGGTGGCCGCGAGCGCCGGGGCGTGGTGATTCACGGAGCTTCAGCGAGGCGTAAGGGGGTCTTGGGGTGCCCCGATGAGGGTCGTGTTCTTGGGCAGGAGGGTTTGCGGCGGCGCAACGGGAACACTGTGGTCTTGGAGCGTGCTATCTCGGCGTACTCAGGTGATCGCGATGAGACGAACCGATATTGCCGCGGCCCGACTTGTGCGCGTCCTGGTGATTCTCGCGCTGGCCTGCGCCGTCGCCGGCTTCGTCGGCTGCCCGAGGTCGTCCACGGCGCCGTCGGGGCCCACACCGATGACGCCACCGACGACCTCCACAGAGACGCCCGATCCGGAGAGGACCATCAAGACGCTGATGTACGAGATCGACGCCCTGGAGACCATCAACCACCTGGCTCTTTCCGAGGACCAGCTTCCCGGGCTGGTGGAAGCGCTTCAGGCGGCGGCGAGCGCGCGGGACAAGAGATTGGGAGAGAAGGACCAGCGTCGCAGCGAGTTGATCCCCGCGCTGGAGGAGCACAAGGAGTTGCTTGCCAAGGACGAGGCGGTGCCGGCCGCGCTGTCGGCCAAGATCTCCAGGCTGCAGCAGGAGATCGTGCGCCTGGACACCATCGATCCTCAGGTGAGCGCCACGCTGGCCGACGCGCTGCGGAAGATACTCACCAAGGAGCAGATACTCATCGCCGCGGGTGGTCTGCAGGCGCGCATCCAGGCTATCGAGACGCTTGACGGCTTCCGCGAACTGCCGCGACAGGCCTTCGAGGCCGAGATCGGTCCGTACTCCCAGGAACTGGCGTCGGGTAGCTCGGACACGACCCCCGAGCAGGTGGAGGCGCTGTTGCGGGACGCGGTCTCACTGGGCGAGAGGGATTACGAGGAGAACCGCGACAAGATCGTGCGCCAATTGCAGCCGCTGTTCGTTCCCGGCGGCCAGACCGCGGACCAAGTGCTCGTCGATGCTTTTACCCAGCCCTACATTCTGGACCTGCTGCGGCAGCGGATGAGCGGATAGCCTTCTAGCTCAGATTATGCAGGTTCCGGGCGGGCGCCGAATCACGTCGCCTCACCCCCCAACCCCCCTCTCCCTTACTCCGCCAGACGGCAGGCGGAGACGGGAGGAGGGGGGAGCACGGCACTACAACGACCGTCGCCGACGCAACTACGGCGAAATGCGGCGTCACTGCGTTCATGCATAATGTGAGTTCTAGGCCCGCCCATCCGGCCGGCAACCCAATCGCGCGGAGCTCCCGGCACGTGAGAGTCGCCATCTTCACCAACACCTACCACCCGACGGTCAACGGAGTGGCCAACTGCGTGGACGCCTACCGCATGGGCCTGGAGGCCCGAGGCCACGAAGTCTATGTGTTCGCCCCGTGCCCCAATGACTATGACGCGAGCCAGGACCGCCACCACGTCCTGCGCTTCCCGGCGATGCCGCTCATCGGCGACTGGGACTACGACATCGCTCTCCCCTACTCCAAGCCGGTGATGGAGGCACTCCACGACCTGAAGTTCGATGTGGTGCATACCCAGCATCCGGTGTGGGTGGGTGTGTGGGGGATGTGGTATGCGCGGTGGGCCGGGCTGCCGCTGGTGACCACCGTCCATACCGAGTACCGGCTGTACGCCGGCCTCGTCCCACTGCCCGCCCCGCTGGTGGAGTGGTTCCTGGAGACCCGGGTCAGCGCCTACTGCAACAAGTGTCACCTGGTGACGACGCCGACGCAGACCACGCGCGAGCGACTGCGGCGCGAGGGGGTGACGGCACCCATCGAGATTCTCCACAACCCCATCGACCTATGCGCCCTGCCCACCCCGGACCCGGCTCCGGTGCGAGAGCGTCACGGCATCCCGGCACAGGCTTTCTTGATGGGTTTCATCGGCCGCCTGGCTCCCGAGAAGGATCTGCCGAAGGTACTCACCGCGGCCGCGCAGGTACTCAGGGAGCGCCCGGACGCCCGGTTCCTCATGGGCGGGACCGGTCCGGAGCACAAGCCGCTGGTCGCCCTGGCCCAGCGGCTGGGAGTAGCGGACAGGGCGATCTTCACGGGCCTGATCCCCCACGACCAGGTGACCCACTATCAGGCCGCGCTGGATGTGTTCATGACGGCCAGCATGAGTGAGACCCAGCCGCTGTCCTATACGGAGGCGATGGCGGTGGGCACTCCGGTGGTGGCCCTGCGGGCTCCGGGTGCGGTGGACATGATCCAGCACGAGCAAAACGGGCTGCTGGTGGAACCGGAAGCGGGGGCCGAGGGCCTGGCCGCGGGAGCCAGACGCCTGGCGCAGGACGCGGCCCTCCGCGCACGGCTGTCGGAGCAGGCCAGGAGGTGGGTCCGGCGCTACGATCTGCCGACCGTGGTGGACCGGCTGCTGGAGTTGTACGATTTGACCCTGGCTCGCCATGCCGCGCAACTGCCGGAGGGACAAGACTGACCGGGTCTTTGCCGCGGCAAGCGCAGGTGGAATGTCTCCATGGATGTCTCAACACTTGTGCTGTGTGCTGTTGCCACCGGTGTCGCCGGTTGCCTGGGCTGGGGCATACGAGGGGTGTTTGGCGGCCCCGCGGGCGCCATGGTTCCGGGAGCGCTGATGGGTGGAACGGCGGGGCTTCTGGCGTGGCGGGGGTGGGATCTGCCGATGGGGCAATGGCCTGTGCTGCCGGCGGCCGTCGGGGCGGCGGCCTTCAGCATCGGCGGTGTGATGACCTACGGCC
>CAYRFY010000496.1:5015-6231 GCA_964423635.1 uncultured Armatimonadia bacterium
CTACTGGTGGGGACTGCTGGGCTGCTTCGTGAAGGGCGCCCTGTGGTTCGGCACAGGGGCGGCGCTGCTTGCGCTCACGGCCCGGGGAGCGCTGTCTCACCCGACGCATGTCCTTGCCATGGGGGCCTTGTCCGTGGTGGCCGCGGCGGCGGGCAAACATTGGCTCAACGGCCCCATGCACCCACCCCGGGCATACCCCGCCGTCTACTTCTCCCATCGGGCGATGGACGAAGACGACGGTGACCGGCCGCGCACGGAGTCCTGGGGCGGCCTGCTGGCGGGGCTGTCGGCGGTGCTGCTCTACGGCTCGCTGGTGCTGGGCATCCCGGGCCTGTGGGGCCTGACGCTGATCGGTGCGCTTGCCGGCGGGCTGGGCTTTGCTATCGGAGAGGCTATCCAGGGCTGGGGCCTGAATCGGGCAGCCGGGCGGGCGTGGGCGTGGGTGGACTGGTGGAAGGTGATGGAGATGACCTTCGGACTCATCGGAGGCATCGGCATCGGGGTGGTCGTCGCGCTGGCGGCGCCGCTGGAGCCCGTTGCCGCCCCCGAGCCCTGGTCGCTGTCCGTCGCCGCCATCGCGTTCTGCACATGGGGCGCCCTGGCTGTCGCCGACGGCTACGGTCTCACCGCGGCTGAACGCTGGTTCAGCCTTCCCATGGTATGCGGTCTTCTGCCGCTGGTAGGGCTCAGCGCCGCCCCGCAGGTGGCGGCCCCGGTACTGGCCGGAGGCGCCGTGCTGTACCTGTCGGCTCTCAACACGCTGCTCCATTGGCGGGGGCAGCCGCGGCCCCGCGCCTATCTGGTGGCGCAGGCTCTCGCCGTCGCCGCGGCCGCGGGAGCCATCGCCGCCATGGCCTCGTGGCAGCCCAGAGCGGCTCTCGTAGGCATGGCATTGGCTCAGACCGGGCTGGTGCTACTGAAGGAATTGGCACTCCGAGGCCCCGGAGGCCTGCGTCAGCGGGTCTTACGGTTGGGCGCGGCGCTGCCGACGGTGGTGAGCTTCCTGGTGCTCTGTGTGGTGCTGTGGCTGCTGATCGGGTAAGGAGGCACGGGTCGCGGAGCGGGTGGTACACGGCGGGGACGGCACTGATGACGCCTCACCCCCGCCCCCTCTCCTTCGTCCCGCCCTGCGGGAGCCGCTCAGGAGAGGGGTGAACGGCGAACGACCACAGCAACGCGGACGGCGCTGACCACGCCTCATCCCCCCGGCCCCCCT
>CAYRFY010000497.1:0-6206 GCA_964423635.1 uncultured Armatimonadia bacterium
CCGCTCCCGGTAAGAGCAGCTCGTACAATCCCCTGGCATTCAACGGGATTCCTCGTCCAAGCATCGCAAGCTCGAGCTTGCGACGCCGACGCTCCAGAATGACAGAAACCGGGCCGGCCGGGCTTTTCGGCCGGACCTCTAGGCAGTGAATGTCATGCTCAAGCTCCGTGTGCTCAGCGGCGACATGAAGGGCCTGGAGTTCCCCCTGGACGCCCCGGAGGTCGTGATCGGCCGCCGCAAGGACAGCCGGATCTGCCTGCCTTTGGACCTCCGCATCTCCCGCGTGCACGCCCGCATCTACCACCAAGACGGTGCCCTGCTGCTCGAGGACATGGGCAGCGCCAACGGTACCTTCATGGGCAGACGCAGGATCTACAGCCCCTCGGTGCTGCATGCGGGCGACCAGTTTCGAGTGGGGCGGACGTGGCTGGAACTGGTGGAGGAGGCGCACAACGGTGCGGCGCAGGAAGTCGCGGAGCAGGTTCAGATCGTTGACAGCGACAGTGAAGCCGCCATCGACGCGGCGGAAGTGACCCGCGACCGCGACGTGGTGTTCGCCGTCAGCGCCATCGACCCGGCGGTACACCGCGTGCCCGATGACGCCGAAGCCCAGCAGCGCCTGGCCGTTATCCTCGATCTGGGCCGGGCCCTGGGCACCACCCTGGAGCTCCCGGTACTGCTCCAGGTCGTCGTGAACCGCATCTCAGAGCTGTTGCCGGTGGAGCAGGCGGCTCTGCTCCTCGTGGACACCGAGACCGGCCAGATCACCCCCCACGCCACCCTCTTTCGAGATCGAGCCGCAACGGACAACAAGCTGGCCATCAGCCGGGATATGGTCACCCGGGCCCTGCGAGAGCGTCTCGCGGTCCTCACTACCGACGCCACCTCCGACTCGCGCTTCAAGGGATCAGACAGCGTCAGAGACCTCAAGATCCGCTCCGCCATCGTGGCGCCCATGGTCGCCGGGGGTGAGTCCGTGGGGATCATCCATCTGGCCACCTCCTCCAGCACCTACATCTTCTCGGAGCAGGACGTCCACCTGGTGGTCGGCATCGCGGCCCAGGCCGCGGTGGCCATCGAAAAGGCCCGGCTCTACACCGACCTGCGCCGTGCCTACGACGAGCTCAAAGCCGCCCAGGAGCACATGCTGGCCTCCGAGCGCACGGCCACCGTGGGCCTGCTGTCGGCCAGCATCGCCCACGACATGGCCAACATCGTCTCTCCCATCCGCCTGTTCGTCAAGATGCTCCTGGAGGGCCGACCGCTGGCCCGGGACGCACAGGAGGCCCTCCAATGCCAGATAGAGCGCCTCACCACACTCACCGAGCGCCTCCTGGCATTCTCCAGAGGGCGCTGTCCCGACCTGCAGCCCACGGATCTGAATGTGTCGGTCCACAATGCCCTGGAGCTTGTGGGGACGGAGTTGACCCACCGCCACGTGACGCTCAATCTGCAACTGGCCCCGGACCTTCCGCCGGTGAACGCGGATACCGCCCAGATCGAGCGGGCACTACTGAATCTGCTGCTCAATGCCGCCGAGGCCCTGGAGGACTGCGACCCAAAGACCGTCACCGTCAGCACCGAAGCCGAGGACGGTGAGGTTGTCATCGCCGTCTCCGATACCGGCCCCGGCATCCCGGAGGAAGTCCAGAAGCGGCTCCTGGAGCCCTTCTTCACGACGAAGGAGACCGGCACCGGCCTGGGGCTGTTCTCCTGCCACCGCATCGTGGAGGAGGAGCACGGCGGCAGCCTGGAGATCGACAGTCGCCCCGGAGCGGGGACCACGATCCGCTTGAGGCTCCCGGCGCTGGCCGCCGGTGGGCAAGAGGAGGGCTGAAATGGCATCCGGCCTCGGACGGCCCGTCACCGCGCTGTCGCTCCCCAGGGCCGCCCTCGGCATCGCGGGCCTGGCGGCGGTTGTCGTTGCCGCGGCACTTGGAGACATTCGCACCGGCCTGCTGGTGACCATGCAGCCCTCCCATCTGCCGCGCTCCGCCACCGTCGGTGCGGCCGGAGTGCTCCTGGCCTGGCTCGCCTTCGCGGCCGCCCTCCACCTCCTCGGTCGTCAACCCCGGCCCGGACTCGTCACGGCGCTGGGCCTCTCCGCCCTGGCCCGCACGGCTCTCCTGCCTCAGCTTCTCGTCCTCCCCCTGCTCGCACGGCAACTGGCGAAGGTCGAGCTCGACTTCGAGGCCGCCTTCCCCCTGAAGCTCTCCTCCTTCACCCCGGAGGCCTGGGCCCTGATGGCGGCCTACACCTTGGCCGTCATCCTCGCTCTCTGGGCCCATGCCGCGGTCTATCACCAACGTCACCAGGACCAACGCTTCGATACCTTCGGCTTCTTCCTGGTCCTCCTATGTGCCGCCGTGGCACAACACGCGCTCCTGTGGGGCCTGTTTCGGCTGGTGGGATAGAGGTCCGGCCGAAAAGCCGATTCCGCCACGAGGATGTCATCCTGGAGCGCCTGCGTCACAAGTGCCGCTTGGGCGAAGGAGCTCAGTGAATGCCAGGAGATTCCTCGAGCTGCTTTTGCCGGGAGCGGACGCTGTCAGAATGGCACTCCCGGGGCAATGTGGACTCCTGGGCCGGACCTATACGGTGTCGCAGCGATCTGGGTACAGAACCAAACGGCCCCGCCACCTTTCGATGGCGGGGCCGTGTTCGTATAGGCCGGACGAGGCCGGCGGCACAGGTTGTCTAGTCCGTGCTCGGGGCCGGCGTAGCGGCCTTCTCCTTGGCGGCGTCGCTCTTCACCGCTCCGGCGCCCGGCTCCGTCGGTGGTGGTGTGACTTCCTCCTTGAGGTCGCTCACCTTCTCCGGCAGATCTCGTACCACCATCTCACCGATCTTGTAGACCTGGTTGCTCTCGGAGGTGCTGCAGTAATACAGCGGCTCGCCGGCACCCTCCTTGGCCACCTTGTCGCCGATGTTGATCTTCAGCTCCTTCTTGCCGCGGAGCTTGAGTGTGACCACCGTGGAGGGCACCGCCAGGCCGATGGCCTTCAGGTCCGGAGCCTTGTCCACGTACTCCCGGGCCTCCAAATCGGTCAGGTCCCAGAGGATGTCGTCGATCTTGGTCTGCTTGGCCTTGGTCACTTCCGGCGTCTGCAATGTCCAGGTTTCGCCGGTGCGCTGCGCCGAGAAGCTCAGCCCCTCGCGACGCTTGACATCCAGAGCCAGCACGTCGTCCTTCTTGAGGTCGATGATCTTCTTGTCCCGCAGATCCATGACATCCTTGTCTAGATCGGTGAGCACAAGCTTCTCCACCAGGAGCACTTCCGGCCTGCCCTTGCGCATGGCGTAGACCAGGTCCTGCTCCTCCTCGGTGGGGCTGCCCTCATAGGTGGGCAGCTTCTTTTTGATCTCCTTGCCGATGGAGACTTCCACCGACTTCCCGTCCTTGAGCTGCACGGTGCACCGAACCCTGGGCTTGTCGAGGCCGTACTCTTTGAGCTCCTTCGGGCTGCCGATGATCTCCTTGGCAACGGTATCCGCAATGCGGTTGATGCCCGAGGAGAACGCCCACTCATCACCCCTGTAGTTGCCCGGGCTGGTGATGGTCCACTGCACCTTCTTGTCGGTGCCGGTACCCTCCTGCTCTCGGGAGGCCACGACGGTGCCCTTCTCGCCGACGAAGGTGGCGCCCGTGACGTCGTCCTTCTCAAACCGGGCCAGCTTCTTGTCCTGGAGGCTCTCCGGGGTCTTGTCCAGGTCGGTGCGGAACATGGCGGGTACCATGTACAGCCCCGGCCTGTCCGAGATCTGGGCGTAGATCTTGGCTCCCACTTGCGTGTTCTTGCCCAGCGAGATCTTCAGTTGTTTCCCGCCCTTGAGCGTGGCGATCACGTCCAGCTCGGGCTTGTCCAGGCCGAACTCCTCCGAGGTGGGCGAGACGTCCTCCTGGACGTCGGGCTTGAGCTCCACGATGGCCGTGATCATCTTGTCCACGGCCTCCGGATCGGCCTGACCCTTGAGCGGCTCCACCAGACGCCACTCATCCCCCTGCTTCTCCAGGACAAGACGCTTGTCCGCGACCCGCGAGGGCTTGTCGCTCTTGGCCTTCGCCTTGTCCTTGGCGTCCGCCTTGTCCGCGGCGTCCGCCTTGCCCTCAGCGTCGGCTTCACCCTCGGCCTGCTCAGGCTCCGCCGGGGCGTCCTTCCACGTCACGACCTCGATGCCGGTGACGTCTTCGGCCCGTGTGATCTCACCGCGGAACACCTCGTCCTTGTGCGCCACTCGCCCGCGTTCCTTGGTTAGCACCCAGACCAGCATCCCGGCGAACACGACCAGTGCAAGCAGCGTGACTGCAAATCTGCGCATCGGGCCCTACCTCCTTCGGCGCCACCAGACGAAGCCGCCGGCCAGCACGACGAGCCCCGGGATGATGAACAAGGCCGTCACCACGGCGATTGCCTTCTGGGAGCCGACCATGGTCAGATAGGGGACTTCCTGCTCCTTGGGCGGGATGGAGATGAGCTTCTCATTCGCCACCAGCCAGGCGATGCTATTGAGTACGAGGAACGGGTTCTGCCTGAGCCCGGTGCTGTTGTAGAAGCCATCGGTCATGAACTCGGTGCTACCGATGACCACGATCATCGGTCCGTCCTCGCCGTCCTCAGGCTCCGGCGGCATGCCGGGCATCGTGGGCGGCTTGTCCTTCTTGCTCTCATCGATGACGGCGGCCAGGGCCAGCGGCCCCGTCTGCTCGTCGGGGTCCTTCACCTTGTTGCCCGGCGTCTCGCCCTGCGCCTTGTCAACCCACGCCTCGGCACTGCTCATCAGCAGCGCCTGGGCCTTCTGGCTGGGGGGAGGCGGAGCGCCGGGATAGCTGGGCGGCGGCTCCGGACCGGCGTCGATCTGTAGACCCCGGGCCATGGGCAGCACCAGCGCCTGTAGCTTCTCGGTGATCTTGTGGGGCTCCGGGTCCATGACCAGAGGCAGCGTCTTGTCCCCGAAGGCCTGGTGCTCCCCGCCGGCCTCCAGCACCTGTCCCTTCAGCGGAGTGACACCCCGCTTGCTCAGGATGCCGGCAAAGTCCGGGGCATCGGGGGTGCCCGCCAGAGTGATCAGCAGGCGGCCCGCCTGGTCGGCATACTTCTCGATGGCCGCCAACTCCTTCTCCTGCAGCGGATGCTTGGCTCCGGCGATGACCAGAACCGCGCAGTCCTGAGGCACCACGGGATCGCTCTGGGACAGCAAGGACAGCGTCTCCACCTCGTATTGCTGCGATTCGAGGGTCTGCTTGATCGTGGTGCAACTGTCGTCCGCGTACTGGGTGGGGCTACATTCCCCGTGGCCCGTGAGGAAGTAGACCTTGGTCTTCTTCCCCGTGGTGACGGCAAGGATGGCGCTGGTAATGCGCTCCTCGTCGCCGACCGTGACGGTCTCCTTGCGTTCCCCGGACTTGACGATGATCGTCCCGTCCATCGTCACACTGTGCTCCTCTGCCTGAGCCCGCTTGATGTTGGGGTCGTAGAACGACAGCTTCACCCGGTTGGACAGCTTCTGGTACTGCTCCAGGCGCTGCCGCACCTCGCCCTGAGTGGGGTTCCTGTCGGTGTAGAAACCGATGATCTCCACATCCTGGTTCAGCGACTTGACCACCTTGCGGGTCTGGTCTGCCAGGGAGAACTGCTTGTTCTTCGTGGCGTCGAGCCTGGGCATGTTCCCCTGGTGGCGCACGGCGATGAAGTTCACCAGGACGATGATGCCAAACACCAGGGCCGCATAGACCAGGGTGTTGAGGCCGCTGACGGCCCGCTTCTCCCTGAACAGCCCCACAAGACTCTTGAAGTGGACGACGAGGCCGAAGATCAGCAGCACCCCGGCGAGGATCAGGAATACCATCGCCGGGACGACGATGATCTTGGCCACGATCCACCACAGCAGGCCGACAATGAGACACAGCGCGCCCACCAGGGCGGCCACGGTGCCCAATAGACCCAGCATCTCCGGGGCCTCGGGCTGCTGCAGACGGGCGTCCCGGGGTGCGGCGCGGTTGGGTTCCGGCTGTTTGGACTGCTTGTCCTCGGGCATATAGCGTTTCACCTACCCGGCTGGATTTGCTCTGGGAGCTTGCTTTGTGAACTGCAGAGCAAGCGTGACTTGGCATGTACTTCCGGTTCGCGTCTCCGGCTTCAGCGTTGCGGGCTCCTATCGAAGCTCCACCTCAGACCGACCAGGGGCGCCCCGAGGGCTCGTGGTCA
>CAYRFY010000498.1:0-6191 GCA_964423635.1 uncultured Armatimonadia bacterium
TGGTACCCGGGGGGCATGCTGGGGGCATAGGGCTCGTCTGCAAGCTCCCTGGGCTCGACGCCGAAGGGGATGTCGGTGCGCAGCTTGCCCCTAACCGGGGGCTCGAAACAGAGGGCGAAAAAGCCGTTGGTGCCCGCGCAAAAGACTCGCGTGCGGAGGTCGATGTGGCGGGTGCCGCGGTCGATGATGATGTCCTGACGCACCGTATGGCCGTGGAACTGGGCCTCCCAGCGGTAGACCCAGCGGATAGGGCCACAGCACACCCAGCTTCCGGTGCCCTCGCGCGCTCCCAGTTCGCCGGTGATCGGGCCGATGTGAAGGACCCCGGGGCCCATCTCGAAGAGTCGACAGTCGCCGATGGCGGAGCCCCGGGGCGCGCTCCACTTAGTACCGCTGGCCTTGTCGACGACCTCCTGCAGGCCGCGGCCGTCCACGCGGATCGACAGTGGCCCGTTATCGAGGATGCCGTCCTCAGGCGGCGTGGGCCGGGCGGCCGCCGGGCCGTCGCCCACCGTGTAGATCGAGTAGCTCATGGCCGGGACCAGGGCCCGGAAGATCAGGGGTGCCTCCACCAGCGACCCGCCCCAGCATTCCCCGGAACACTCCCCTGTCTGCAACTCCACCTCTTTGCCGGCGGCGTCGGCAATCGAGTAGCCCGGCGCGTCCAGGCGCGGCTGCACCCAGGGCACCTCCACGATCTCCTCGCGCTCGTACGGAAGAGGATTGTACAGCACCAGCGGGCGCCGGGTGCCGGAGGTCCGCCCGGTCCCCGACAGCCGGGTGATCGCCGCGTCGGTCTCATCCTTGGCCCGGCGCAGCGTGCGGCGTGCGCCGTCGATGAGCCACTCCCAGTCCTTGTCGAAAGCCCACTGCTGGGCGTGCGAGGCCACTCTGACCGTCTCGATCCACAGCTCCCGCAGCTCCTCAGGTCCGGGGATGCCCTCACAGCCGGCCAGGCGCGCCTGAGAGAAGACCCGCTCGGCCACGATCATGGCTAAGTCCAGCTCCTGTCGCAGGCGCCACAGACCTCGGCTCCCGTGCCAGCCGCTATTGTACGCCACATCCACGGGGTCCAGCACGCCGTCCCAGACCGGGATCCGCTTCTCCTGCTGCAGCCGCTTGCGGTACTCTTCCGGTGTGCAGAAGACCATCTTGCTTTGTTCGCGCGCATTCCACTCGGCGATGAACTCCACCAGCGGAATGGGCTTGTCCGATGGATGGCCGCGCAGCGGTCGCGCGTCATCCATGCCCTGGGGCACCCACCAGGTCTTGGCCGAGGAGTTGTCCATGGCGCCGCCGATCTCGCCCTCCAGCAGACGCGCCACCAGCTCATCCCAGCGGTCACGGAAGTCGTCCGGGATAGCGTCGGCGGTATGCAGGCCCCCGTAGGTGCCGCGGGAGGTGAGCATCTCCGTGCCGTCCAGGCCGCGCCAGCGGAACTCTCGGGGCACGCCCTTGGCAGACAGGGCGCTGTCCGAGCGCCAGCCGCGATACAGTAGGCCCCCGGCGAGCTTGACGAGCTGGGGCATCTGGCTGTGGCCGATTCCCACGTCCGGGCAGGCCATGACGGTGAGGTCGGCCTCGGGGGCGAAGTCCGAGTACAGCTCGCGCCCGATGGTCATATTGCGGATGAAGGTCTCATCCGGGCAGGTGGCGGGCCGGGGGCTGGTGAGGGTGAAGGCCTTCACCCCCATCTGGCCGGAGTTGAGCCGGTCGCGAAGCTCGTCGACCCGATCCGGGCAGCGCTCCAGGAAGGGCACCATGTGGTCAATCCAGGGCTCGGCGATGAAGCGGAACTCGGGGTGCTGGGCCATGAGGTCCAGCGCGTCGCAGAAGCTCACCGCATAGCGTTCCTCATGCCACTCGCGGTGGTGGGTCCAGGAGTAGTCCGGGTGGCAGTAGGGGATGATACAGAAAGTGCCACCGGCCGCCTTCCTGCGCAGGTCACCGGTCTTGGCGTCCACGGCAGTTCCCTCCCGTAGGCCAGCTTGGTTGGATGATGCTTGGACCGACATCGTCAGGGAGTGGTCTTAATGCTATTTCCACAGAGGACTCTTTATCCCTTGCGGGAATGTTGGAGGTGATCGGCGGCTGTTGAATGTTGGCCGTGCGCCGTATGGAGGGGCCTCTCCAGACGGCGACGGAGGACGGCGCTGAAAGACGAGGATGGAGGACGGCGACGGCCGACGGCCATCGCCACGGCGAACACCAACGACGACGACGACCCCCGGGCAGCAGGCTGAGAGCCCGCAACCCTGGGATGGTCCGCATCAATAGGGCGCCTTCGCGCCCGGGAGGTACACCATGCTACGCATCAAAGACCCATTCCACGGCGCCATACTCAACTACCGCCATGGAGCCGTACAGGACGGGCAACTCACCATCACCGTGACCGGCAATTGGCCGGGGCACGGGGCGGTAGAAGTCAACGGCGTGCCCGCCACCATGGCCGGGGACGGCTTCTCGGCACAGGTGGCCCTGACCGACCGCGAGACGGATATCGTCGCCGTCTATCACGGCATCCACGGGCACCAGGAGCATCGCGTGCGGGTGCTGTGGGACAAGCACTCCTTCCCGCGCTATCGCTTCTCCATCGATGACAACAGCTTCTTCCTGCGCGACATCGCCCGCAAGGGCTACGGGTCCCTGTTCGACTGCTTCTATCTGGATATGCTGCGGAGGCTGAACCGGGAGTATGGGACGAAGTTCACGCTCAACATCTACTACGAAGCCGATGACGGCTGGCTGCTGATGGAGTTTCCCGACAGGTACCGGGACGAGTGGGAGGGCTGCGCCGACTGGCTCGGCCTGACCTTCCATGCCTATGCCAATCTGCCGGACCGCCCCTATCAGTATGCCTCGCCGGAGAAACTACTTGCCGATCGGGCCCTGGTGCACGAGCAGATCGTGCGCTTCGCCGGCGAGCAGACGCTGATCCCCGAGACGGTGATTCACTGGGGCATGGTCTTGCCCGAAGCGCT
Organism: uncultured Armatimonadia bacterium; assembly: GCA_964423635.1. Classification (GTDB taxonomy): domain Bacteria; phylum Armatimonadota; class Zipacnadia; order Zipacnadales; family JABUFB01; genus CAYRFY01. The sequence continues at coordinate 2,982 of CAYRFY010000498.1, forward strand.
CCCGGAACTGCGCAAGACCGGGGTCAAGGTCCTGTCGGGCTTCTCCAACCCCACCAGCCACGGCTATGACGTGAACTACTGGATCGACGAGGTGCGCAGCGAGTACCTGTACCGCCATGATGCCATCAAGGACTTCCCAAGCGACCTGGTCTTCTCGCGCGTGGACATCGTCTGCAACAATACCCCCGTGGAGCAGGTGGCGCCGACCCTCGAGCCGCTGGCGCAGAACCCGGACACCGCCGAGATCATGGACCTATTCACCCATGAGCAGTACTTCTGGGACTTCTACCAAAACTACATTCCGGACCACCCGGAGCGAGTAGAGGCGGCCATCCGCTGGGTGACGGAGCACGGCTACAAGCCGGTGTTCTACCACGAGGGGTTCCTGGGGGCGCCGGAGTAGGGCACCGGAGGCCCTGCACGGATGGGCGGCAGCAGCGGGGTGGAGAGCCGCGGGCACGGCACTCGGCCCCGACCGCCACCGCCTGCCCCGGGACGGCCGATCTCGATCAGCAAGCGCGGGTCCTCTGCCGACCCCGCACCCGGGAGGCGCACGATGTTCGGACGCCGAGTCACCTGCCTGTTGGCACTTATCAGTCTGGCCGGTGCCGTCGCCGGCCACGCGGCGTTGAGCGCCGATCCGGCGCCGCCGACGCCCTCGGCCACGGCCGACGTGGCTTCGGCGGCCTCGTTGGCCCTCGAAGCCCTGGCCCTCAAGCACGCCGGAGACCCGGACGGGGCCCTGGCCAGGGCCAGAGAGGCGGCCGCGACCGACCCGGGCAATGCCGAGGCTCACTGGGTGGCCGCCTGGGTACTGGAGGGCCAGGGGGAGACGGCCGCGGCCGGTCAGGAGTTCGCGCTCTTCATCGCCGCCGCCGGAGACGATCCCCGCGTCGCCTCGGCCAGGGCCCACATGGCGCGTCTGGCCACGCCTCCCGCGACCGGCCCGCAGACCGAGGCCGTCCTCTCCCAGACGCCCCTGGAGACGCTCATGGTCACCGCCGCAGTCAAGGGCATTCCGGAGCGTCTGGGGGGCGGGGTGATGGTCAAGTACAAGCTGAGGCTCCAAGACGGCAGCGACAAGGGCTTCAAGACCATCTTCAAGCCCCGTCAGGGGGGATCCCAGAGCTTCGTGTACGAGATCGCCGCCTACCGCATCGACCGGCTCTGCCGGATGGGCAATGTCCCCGTCACGGTGAAGCGCGATCTGCCCAGGTCCTTGCTGGCGAAGGTCAAGGGTGCCGACCTGGGGCGGGTCAAGTGCAGTGGCGATCTGGTGGGGGGCTCCCTGCAGCAGTGGGTCAACGACGCCAGGGACCCTGTGGGCGGCGGGGCGCGGCGCTGGGCCGAGGTCTGGCTCAAGCAACTGGGGAGCCCTGGCGCGCGGATCGCCGATGCCTCCGCAGCCCGTCAGGTCAGCGACATGTTCCTTCTGGACTACCTGCAGGGCAACATGGACCGGTTCTCCGGCGGCAACATCCTCAAGGACCCCACCGGCAAGCTCTGGTTCATCGACAACGCTGAAGGCTTCGGCTCCTCCAGTCGGCCGCGCCAGGACTTCTACCGCGTGAAGCGGTTCCACAAGCGCTCCATCGACGCCCTGCGGGCGGCCTCGGAGGCCGATATCGCGCGCGAAGTGGGGAAGTGGCTGTCGCAGGGGGAATTGCTGGGCCTGCAGGAGCGCCGCGTCCGCGTGCTCGACCACGTGGACGCCGTCGTGCGCAAGTACGGCCCGGACAAGGCGTACCTGTAGGGCGGAAGGCGGGTCGTTGGCACAGCGGCCGGTCTCGCCCCGGCCGCTGTGCGCCCGGTCTCTACCCCGCAGGCCCCAATTGCAGTACCGTCACCGAAACCCCGTCCCGCACCTCCTGAGCGTTGTCGGAGGTGATCTGGATCTCATTGTCTCCCGGCCGCAGCACCAGCGGCGCGCTTGCGGCCTCCTGCACCTCCGAGCGCTTCATGCCGGGGCGCAAGAGCGTGCGGCGGCCGGCTCCATCCAACGTCGCCGCCTCTCCGGGCAATAGCTTCTCGGCCACCTGGAGACGGTCGCCGTTGACGATGACGCTGAGGTTCTCAAGCGGCGGGGCCTCCTGCAAGGTGGCGTACGCCCGCAGGTCACTCAAGCCCACCGTTGCCCGCGCCCCCGCGCGCAGGTCGTTGTAGTAGAAGATCACGTACTCGATCTGCGACCAGTCGATCCCCGCGGCCGTGGGCTGGAAGGACGCCCGGTACCAGCCGCTGAAGCCGATGGGGAGGGTCCAGTCGGCCCAGGCACCGGCCTTGTCTCGAAACTGCACCTTCAGCACCTGCCCGCCGCCGTCGCCGCGCACCCACAGAGTCAGGATATTGGCGGCGCTGAGGTCGACGGCCGGCTCAAAGCGCCGCCCCTTGCCGCACCAGCCCCCCGCGCTCCCCTGATTGTGGGCCGAGTACTCCACGCAAGAGAGCCCTTCGCGCGGTCCGGCCCCGGCGGCGGTGAAGCTCTGCGACACGCCCTCGCGCACCGGCCCCTCGGCCGTCAGTTGCCGGCCCCCGCCTTCCACATACTGGGCGTACTGGTTCTGAGGGCTCTCGGCGTAGGGGGCAAGGTCCGCGAAGCCGTCGAGGAGCACGGAGCCCTCGGTCTCCTCGGGAGCCGTCGCCTTGCCGCTATAGTCCACGACGAGTGCGCCGCCCACCGGCGTGGGCCGGGGGTTGCTCTCCGTCCACACATTGGCGGCGCCGTCGAAGGCCGCGATGGCCCGGGCGGGCGAGCGGCCGACGCGCTCGAACTGACCCTCCACCACTCGGTAGCCCCGGGAGGCGGTGCTCGCCAGGTGCAGCGGCTGATCCGCGGCGGCCGCGGGTGCCACGGCGGTGGCGGGTGGCGTATTGGCCAACGGCTCGCCCTGGGAGCACACAGTGACTTCTGCATGCGCCGAGTGCTCGTCGCCCGCCTCGCAGGAGAAGGCGAGTTCGACCCCGCCCGCGGGCAGCTCGATCTCGCCGGCCGGTACCGGCTCGCCCAGCACACCGCCGTTGGGCTCGAAGTGGCGGCACTTGCCCTCCCAGTCGATCTCCACGTACTCCTCGGGCTGCAGCGACACCGGAATCGTCAGCCTCTTCCCGGCCACCTCGAGGCTCGGCGAGACCAGCGGCCCATCTCCCTCGCGCAGGGCCTCGATCCGCCCGATGAGACAGGACGTCTCGCTCTCGGCGGGCAGTCCGTTG
>CAYRFY010000499.1:0-6181 GCA_964423635.1 uncultured Armatimonadia bacterium
CGCCGAGAACACGTACCGGCCGTCCTCGATGGCTTCTCCCTCTCCCAGCGTGACCTCGCCGAAGGTGCGGTGCACGGGTTCCACCAAGGTCAACTCTACGTCATCAAACAGCACCGTGCCGGTCTTCTGCCAGTGCCCGAGTCGGACGTTGGTGCTGTCCTGTCCGGGCCGGGTGGTGAAGACCATCGACTTGGCCTCCCAGTCGTCGCCGGCGTTGGTGTCATAGTTGCAGTCCTGGGGGCCGGAGATGATGCAGCCCCCCGCCGCGCCGGGAAGACTGCGGGCGAAGTAGGAGAAGCGGTAGGTCGTGAAGGGTTCCACCGCAACAGCGTCCTGGAGCCAGAACGTGCTCATGGCCTCTTCGCTCCCGGTGATGCTCAGACAGCGTCCGCCGGTGCGGCCGGGGGAATGAAACCCCCCGGTGCCCGCGGAGAGGCTCCACGAGGCCGGGGTCTGCTCGCCCTCTTCAAACGAGGGATTGCGAATCAGATTCGTCTGCGCCGACGAGGTCAGCCCCCAGCAGAGAGCGACCAGAGAGAGCAAGATTCTGCAGTACATGGTCTGCGGGCTCCTTCGGATGATGTGACGGCAAGCGGCTACCGGGCCGGATGAGCGGCCGAATACAGTGCGGAACTTGATATAGTTCCGGGGCCGGACGGCCGCGACCTCCATGCCGGCCGCCGACGCCCGCCCGCATAGGGCAGGGCCCCCCGCGCACCGCCGGGAGCGGTGTGCGGAGGGCCCTGGATTGCCGCGCAGCGGCGAGAACGGCTACGGTGTCTCCGGCTGGTCGGCGGGAACGGCACGCTCCGGGAAGTCCATGAGCTTCTCGATGTGGGCGGCGTTCATGAGCTTGGCGCGATGCTCCGTCTTCGCGTCGAGCATCCTCTTCTCCATCAAGGCGGCCTCGATGTGAGGACTGGCCTCCTCGAAGGGCACGGTGCGCGCGTTGCGGCGGTCCAGCCGTTTGATCACGTAGAACCCCTGCTGGTACTCCACCACAGGAGTGATATCCCCGTCGTGCTCGAGGGCGAAGGCGGCCTCCATCACCGGAGTGCCGTCGTGCTGCACCCAGCCCAGCTCGCCCTCACTCTTCATCAGGCGCAGGTCGAGGTTGTACTCTGTGGAGGCCTCGGCCCAGGACTTCTCCCCCTTGACGATCTGCTCTCGAACCTGCTGAGCCTGCTCCTTGGTCTTGAACTTGATCAGCGCGATCTTGACCTGCGTCGGCTCCTGGAACATCTTGCGGTTGCGCTCGTAGTAGGCACTGATCTCCTGCTCGCTGACCTTCACCTCATCGGTGACAAGCCCCTCGAGCAGCAGCTCCGTGCGGAGGCGAGAGCGAAGATTGGGGATGGTCATGCGCTTTTGGGCCAGCCAGACCATGAAGGACTCGCCCGAACCCATCTGGGCCTGGGCGTCCATGCCCATCTGGAAATCCTTGAGTCTCTGCTCCACCTGCTCCTCAGTCACCGTGACCTTCGCCCTCTCCGCCGCCTGCTCGATCACCCTGGACTGGATCATTTCGTCGAGGACCTCACGTCCGAACCAGTCGACGAGAGTCTTTTCAAAGCTCTCGGTCGAGATCGGCTGGTCATTGACCTTGGCCACGGCACCGTCCTTCTGGGCGACGGCGAGGCCGGTGCCCAGAAGTCCCATCAACGTCACTGCAATAGTGAACCGCTTCATGTATGTCTCCTTACGTGCGGACCGTATGCGGGCCGGCCGCCAGCCTCTTGGACAAATGCGGCGGAGGAAAGGTTCGTCCGGTAACGCTAGGGGCTCTCCGGCGGAATGCGCACAATCAGCCGGGATGACGAGACCTCCGCCCTGGCCCCCAGCTCGTTGGAGAGCTTCGCCAGACGCGCCGCGATCTTGGCCGCCCGCTCCCCGGATGGGTACACCGGCCCCATGCGCGCCCGGTTAATCCATACCGGTGTGGCCTTGATCTGCCAGGCCCCCTCCTTCCACCAGATCTCGAAGATGGCGCTCTCCATCCTCTCGCCCTCTCGCTGGTCGAAGACGAAGTTGCCCATGCTGTACAGGATCGGGCGACCCTTGTACACGCCAATCCCCTGCAGCGTATGGGGATGGTGGCCCAGGATGCAGTCGGCGCCGGCGTCGATCAGGCGCAGGGCCACCTTCCGCTGGCGCTCGTCGCGGTGCTGCTGGTACTCGGTGCCCCAGTGAATGGAGACGAACAGAAGGTCGCAGTTGCTCTTGGCCGCCCTCACCTTGGCATAGGCCAGGTCCGGGTCGCGGGAGACCTTGCAGTCCGAGCCGTGCTCGAAGCTCAGGTCCGTGCAGGCGAGAAACCCCACCTTCACCCCGCCGGAGCTCAGGTACGCCGGGGTCCAACTCTGCTCCCGGTCGGGATGGGAGCCGGCGTAGGCGACGCCGTGCTTGCTCAGCGTGGCCAAAGTGTTCTGCATCCCCTTGCGCCCGGCGTTCAGAGAGTGATTATTGGCCACGGAGACCACGTCGAAACCGCCGTCCAGGAGCACCGCCACCGTCTTGGGATCGGCGCGGAAACACAGCTCCATGGGGTCATGCGGGCCCTCGGAAGACAGCGGGCACTCGAGATTGCCGAAGGTGATGCCGGGAGCCGCAAGCTGTGCCCTGACCTGGGACAGGATGGACCGGGCGCCGTTTTGGCGGATGCGTTTGCCCACCGAGCGGTCGAGCATGATGTCTCCTACCGCAGCCATCCACAGACGGCGAGGCGGAGCCGTGGCCGGAGGGATCGCCGCAGGCGAGACGGCCGCCGCCCGGGCGGCCCGGGCCTGGGCCACCGGGGCCCCGGACTGCTGGCCACGGTGGGAGAAGGCGAGGAAAAGGACGATGGCGGCCGCTAGAGCACAGGCCGCTGCCGGAAGCTGAACCGGGTAAGAGCGCAGTTTGGTGGCAGTCATGGGCATCCCCAATCCGTTTGAGGGTACATCATAGGGCCGGGGTGGGGTGGCCGTCAAATGGGTGAGCTGTAGGAATCTGAAGAAAGGTGCTTGACAGCAATAGACTAAAGTATTATACTGCTGCCCAACATAGAGGGCCGACCCGGCCCAAGCAACCATAGCTTATGGTGCTCACAACACCAAACGGGGGTGTCTTATCATGTTGCGCGAACCCTGGGGTACTTCTCAAATGGTCCGGAGCATGGTGGACGAGATGGATCGCCTGGCTCGTTTCGGCCTGGCCCGTGGAGGACAGGAGTTGGCGGACGCCATGGGATACCTGCCGCTGGACGTGGCAGAGACCGACGAATCCTATCTCCTCACCGCCGAACTTCCCGGCGTAGGGATGGAGGACATCTGCGTCAACGTAGAGGACAACGTGGTCACCATCCGCGGGGAGAAGAAGGCGCCTGAGGACACCGAGGGCGTGAAGTACCATCGCATCGAGCGGCCGTATGGGGCCTTCCAGAGGTCACTGGCGCTGCCGCGCAATGTAGACCCCGAGCAGGTCACGGCCAAGTACAAGGACGGTGTGCTCGAGGTCACCGTCGGCAAGCGCGAGGAGACCAAGCCGCGCAAGATCGAGATCACATCGACCTAGCCGGCCTTGGTCTCTCCGACAGTCACACGATCCATCACGGCGGCCGCCCCCAGGCAGGGGCGGCCGCCGTCGTTCGTTACCGGGGCCCCAATGGGCGCCTCATCGGTCTATAGATGCCGCCGGAAAGCCAAAGTGGCCCGGCTCATTTCATCCTGGAGCGCCGGCGTCACAGGTGCCGCTTGGGCGAAGCATCTCGCTGGATGCCGGGGCAGTTTCCCGAGCTACTCTTGCCGGGAGCGGACGCTCTCAGAATAACGCGCCCATGCGAGTGTGGACTTCCCGGCCGCGCTTTTGAGGCGAAGCTTCGCTGCACCTCATCGCCCGGCCCAAGAGCCGCGTACGCCGCCGGTTGGCGGCCCGCATCCTCCCGGTTCGGAAGGGCTCTGTGCCACGCACAGCGAACTTCGTCTTGGGCCGCCTGTGAAGGCGCCTGTCGCCCCCAAACCATACCATGCCCGGAGGAGTGCCGAAAGTGACGCGGCTGTGCCTGTGGCAAGCCTCGCGCCGTCTGACCGTGGTCTGGTGCATTGCTGCCCTGCTGCTGTCCGCTGTGTCGGCGGGCCTTGCTCAGGGCACCGCACCGGACCTGACCTTCGCCGTCTTCGGCGACTGCCAGCCGGGCAGCGCGTCCTACAGCCCGATCCTGCGCAAGTTGGTGGCGGACATGGCCCAGCAGCGTCCGGCCTTTGCCCTCGGCTGCGGCGATTACATCGACGGCTCCAAGGACGAGCAGATCGTGCGCCGGCAGTGGCAGGGGTTTTTCGAGGGCATCTCGCCTCTGCAGGCACTGGGCAGGGTCCCGGTGGCCCTGGCTCCCGGCAATCACGACATCATGGGCACCGCCACTAACCTGGCCATCTTCGCGGAGTACTTCGGTGGGCCATACCTGAGCTTCAACCGCGCGGGTTGTCACTTCGTCATACTCAATACCCAGGAGCCCGGCAACTACGGGCGCATCGCCGGCCGGCAACTGGAGTGGCTCAAAGCCGATCTGGCCGCCCACCGCGAGGCCATTCTCACCTTCGTCGCCATGCACCAGCCCCTCTTCCCCGTGGACGGCCACCGGGGCGAATCGCTGGACGCCTTCCCCCGCGACCGCGACGCGCTGCACGCGCTGTTTGCCGCCGAAGGCGTGGACTGCGTCTTCCACGGCCACGAGCACCTCTTCCATCGCCAGCAGATCGGGGGCATCGACTATGTGATCACCGGTGGCGGAGGCGGGGCGCTGTACGCCAGGCCCGAGGAGGGTGGCTTCCACCACTATTGCCTGCTCCGCGTCTACGCCGGCGGCTACCAACTGCAGGTGCGCAGACTATAGATGCCCCCTCCTTCGCCCGGCGATACCTCCACGATCGTCTCCCGAGATCCTGAGCTCGTGATCCGCCGCGCCAACCCCCTGGCCGCCCGCTACCTCATCTACACGCTTGCCGTCCTGGGCGCCACGCTCCTGGTATACCGGCTCCCCACCCCCGAGCCCCTCCGTGTGACGTGGGCGTACCTGTTCCCGGCTCTCCTGTGCCAGAGCGTCTTGTGGTCGCTGGTCTTGCTCTGCCACGCCCCTCCACCGTTCCCGCGCCGCACCTTCTGGGTCGGGGCAAGCCTCATCGCGGGCAGCACGGTACTGGATATCGTGGCCACCTACCTGGTCTCTCCCGACCTGGCGCAGGAGGCCAATCCGCTCCTGCGCGCCCTGGTGGACTCGGGGCACGGGCTGTCCTTCGTTTACGGCTACGCCCTGGTGTTCGCCCTGATCTACGTGGCCATGGCCTCCCTCGGCTGGGCCGCTTTCCTGGCGCACCGCCCTGTGCTGATCGCCTCGGCGTTCGCCGCTGATCCCACCACGCTGGGGCGGTTTCTCAAGGCCGCCCTGGGCGCCGGACACCTCACGACCCGTCAGTTCTGGTTCCCGCTGAGGCTCTCGGAGTACGCCAAAGCCTATCATGCCGTGTGCTTCTTGTGGGCGGTAGCGCCCGTAACCTGGTCGGTGTCCCGCTGGTACGCCGGGCTGGTGTGGCTGGACCTGGTGCCCAACGCCCTGGGCACCGTGGCCACGCTGGTGACGATAGCCACCATCGCCGGGTACTTGCTGTGGCTCAGGAGCGAGTGGGAACGCGGCAGGGCGGCTACCCTCGGGGGGAACGGCTGAACGTAGAAACCCCAAGAGCGGCGGAGAACAGAGCAGTGGGGCCGGAGCACCACTCTCGCCGCATCCCCCATGGGGCCGATCCATCCCCTCCACCGGCATCCATCCCCTCGCCGGGGCATTCCCCGCGCACTGAGCCTCTCCTTGCCCCCGTTCCCCTTTCTTCCCCGCGCTGTCGGTGCTTCTTCTTGCTCTCGACGTACACTTACCTTGAAGGGCGCAGGCCTCTTCGGCCACAGGGGGCCCCCGATGGGAGCAATGCGGGAAGGGCTGACGGTCATCGAGTTCATCGTGCTCATCGCCGGCGTGGCGGTCCTCGCCGGGCTCATCTTTGGCGTCAGGTAGGCACCGGCCGGGGCCGGGTCGGCTTCCGTCGACCGGCGCGGCCTAACAGGACCCTGGGCTCAGATTATGCATGAACGCACTGGGGTCACATTTCGCCATTCGCACGTCCGGAACGGTCGAAGTACTGCCTTTCTCCCCCCT
>CAYRFY010000500.1:0-6177 GCA_964423635.1 uncultured Armatimonadia bacterium
CAAGGCAGCACCCAGGACCGAGAACCCACGATGCACCCGGGAATGACGAAGGTCAGGCCTCCCGCCGCGGACGGGACCTTCACCTTCCGCACGGCAGCCGGCCCCAACAGGATCTGGGCGTCGGGCGCTGCGTTCAAGTCCGCAGAGCCCATCTCCATCGAAGTCCCGCCCGAGGGGCTGACGGACCTGATGCTCCCGGTGCACCGCCAGACATGCTTCGCGGTGAGGTTCGAAAGCGACTCCCCGGACGGGCTCAAGGAGATCAACCTCGACGTCAAGGAGTCGGAGGACAAGTGGCACACCGAGGGCCGGATCGACCCCGAGTGGTCGCGGCGCACCGCCAACTGGGGAGACAAGATGGTGATCCGCATCCGGCGGGCAGGTGAGGTCGTGTTGCCTTGGACGGAGATCGTCGCCGATCCTAACAACTGGCCACTCGTGCTCAAGCTCAAGTAGACCAGCAGACTGAGGGCGCCCCGGGGCGCCGTCCGGAGGTACTGACCATGCCCATCCACGCCGGGTTCTCAGAGGTTGACATCACCCCGCGATACTGGCCGATCCGCAAGTACGGGGGGCTGCACCACACCGTCTACGCCACATGGGCCACAGACCCGCTGTATGCGAAGGCGGCGGTGTTCGAGGCCGGCGGGGAGCGCATCGCCATGGTGGCGCTGGATGTGGTCATCATCGAGGCCGAGCACGTGGCCGCCATCCGAGAGCAGGTGCAGGAGCGCGTGGGCATCCCGCCGGAGCATGTCCTGGTCTGCGCCACCCACAACCACGCCTGCCCCGCGGTGATCACCCGGCCGGTGTTCGACCGCGAGGAGGAGTACCTGGCCTTCCTGCGTGCCTCGGCGGTGCAGGCTATCGCGCAGGCCTGCGAAGGGCTGCAGGAGGTGACTCTCGGCGTCGTCAGCGGCTTCGAGGGGCGCCTGTCCTTCAACCGTCGCTGGATCATGAAGGACGGCACCGTGAAGACGCACCCCAGACCGGCCTCCCCGGACATGCGCTGCGCCGAGGGCGGCATCGACCCGGAGCTGGGGGTGCTGTGCGCCCGCGATGCCGAGGGCAAGGTGGTCGGCGTCATCGTGAACTTCGCCTGCCATGCGGTGCACAAGATGGGCGGGCCCGTGGTATCGGCCGGCTTCCCGGGCAGCCTGTGCCGCCGGGTTCGCGAGGCCCTTGGGGATCGGTGCACCTGTGTCTTTGTCAACGGCGCCTGTGCCAACATCCACCACGCCAACCCGATGGACCCCGACTACGTGGACGACCCCGAGCGTATGGGACGCCTCCTGGCCGCGGACGTTGTCGCCCTGCTACCACAAACGACGCCCTTGCAGGGCGACACCGTCGCGGGCATCACGCGGGACATCCGCCTGCCGCTACGGGACTTCTCGGCTCTGGAGCGCCAGGTGCAAGACCCGGAGTTCACCAAGCCTCTGCTGGCCAGTAATGACGTCTACCGGGCCTCGCTGGAAGTGCTCCGCGCCATTCGGGCGCAGCGCGACCACGAGGTGGCCAACGTGCAGGTGTTGCGGGTGGGCGAAGCTGCTTTCGCCTGCATCCCGGCGGAGTACTTCACCGAGCACGGGCTGCGGATCAAGATGGAAAGCCCGCTGGAGAGAACCTTCGTGATCTCCCTGGCCAACGGCTGGGTGGGCTACGTGCCGACGGTGCAGGCTTTCTCCCGGCCCTGCGGGCATGAGACCACCAGCGCGCTGTGGAGCAAGCTGGTTCCCGAGGCCGGCGACATGCTGGCGGATGCGGCCCTGCGGATGGTGGCGGAGATGACCGCAAGCGGCGCATAGATGCCGATAGAGGCGCACCTCCCGACGTTTGAACCAAGTCCCGGGGCTCGTCCCCGCCTTTTGCCCGCGTTCCGCTCTTCGGCCCTTCGGGAGCTTTGCGGGCGCCTCTTCCATCATGCCCCCCCAAGGCCGCCCCAAGTAGGGCAATGGCACCCACTACAGGTCCTGCCTCGGTGCACGGCGAACTGTCGCCTCGCTCTGCACAGCAGCCCCGCCGGTGCTCGCACCTGCGCCTGCTGTCCCCGGCTCCCGGCCGGTCCTTCCCCATGAGGTGACCTATGGCAACGCACAAGACCCTGCTGATAGCGGCCTGCATCCTGGCGGTGCCGCTCACGGCCTGCGCCGCTCCCGACGCGCCGACTGTCCTGCGCTGCGAACACCAGGACGACCCGCTGGGCATTGACACGCCAACGCCGCGGCTGTCGTGGCAGGTCAACGACGATCGCCGCGGCGCCGTGCAAAGCGCCTACCAGATTCTGGTGGCCCGCTCGCCGGAGACCCTCGCGGCCGATGAAGCCGACGTGTGGGACAGCGACATCGTGGAGAGTGACCAGTCGCACCTGGTGGAGTACCGCGGACCGGCGCTGCGTAGCACCAGGGCCTACTACTGGAAGGTGCGGACGTTCGACGTCGACGGGGCGGCTTCGCCCTACAGCGCCCCGGCGCGCTGGGAGATGGGGCTGCTGTCGCCGAGGGACTGGCGGGCGCAGTGGATCGCGGCGGCCCCGGATGATCCCGAAGCGGAGGCGCTCCCCGCCGACTGGCGACAGGGCAACTGGATCTGGCACCCCACCGACCGGGGCGATGATAGCGAGGTGTACCTGCGCCGTGGGTTCATCCTGCCCGCAGATGCCAAGGTCGGCTCCGCCCGCCTCCGCGCCACGGCGGACAATAGCTTCACTCTCTACCTCAACGGTGAGCTTCTCGGTGCAGGTGACGACTGGGGCAAGGCGTATGACTTCGACCTCGCCGGCATGCTAAGGCCGGGAAGAAACGTCCTGGCGGCGCTTGCGGCCAATCACGGGGGGCCGTGCGGCTTCCGTCTCGGCATGCGCATGGAGCTCGAGGGGGCAGACCCGATCTGGGTGGTCTCGGATGACACGTGGCGTTCGCACTCGGAGGAGGAGCAGGGGTGGGAGGGCACAAGCTTCGATGACGCGGGATGGGAGTCGGCCCAAGTCCTGGGTGCCTACGGGAGCGCGCCCTGGGGGACCGGCGGGTCGAGCCGCGGACCTTTGCGCTCGCAGCTCGTGCGCGAGGAGTTCCGGCTTCCGGCCACCCCGCTGCGGGCACGGGCCTTCGTCTGCGGCCTGGGGGCCTATCAACTGTGGGTCAACGGCAGGCGCATCTCCCACGATGTGCTAACTCCCGGCTGGACCCAGTTCCACAAGCGGGTGCAGTATCAGGTCTACGACCTCACAGATGCGCTCGGCGAAGGCCAGAATGCCATCGGGATGGTGCTGGGCAACGGTTGGTGGCACGGGCGCATCGGTGGCGAGGCCCGGCAGGACGGCCGCGAGAGCCTGCGACTCATCGCCCAGGTGCAGGTGATCCTCCCGGACGGCACCACCCGCTGGGTCCTCAGCGACCCGACGTGGCGTTTCACCGACAGCCCGGTGCTCTCCGATGACATCTACGACGGCGAGGCCTACGACGCCCGTCTGCAGCAACCGGGCTGGGACCGGCCGGGGTTCGATGATTCCTCCTGGCGTCTGGTGACCGCGGTCGAGCAGCCGGTGGAGACGCTGGTAGCGCAGGCCAAGGAGACCATTCAGCCCATCGAGGACCTCCCCGCCTTGCAGGTGACCGAGCCCACGCCGGGCGTCTTCGTCTTCGACTTCGGCCAGAACCTCACCGGCCGGTGCCGGCTCCGGGTCCGGGGCGAGGCCGGGGAGACGGTGACTTTGCGCCACGCCGAGGTGCTCAACCCCGACGGTACCATCTACACCGAGAACCTGCGCAGCGCCGGGGCCACGGACACCTACACGCTTCGCGGAGGCGAGCCGGAGGTGTGGGAACCGCGCTTCACCTATCACGGATTCCGCTATGCGGAGGTGACGGGCTACCCGGGCACGCCGACCGAGGAGGCGCTGACCGCACGGATGATCTGCTCGGCGGCCCCGCAGATCGGGAGCTTCGAGTGCTCCAGTGAGCTGGTGAACTCCATCCAGCACGCCATCCTGTGGGGCCAGCGGGGGAACATGTACAGCGTCCCCACCGACTGCCCGCAGCGCGACGAGCGCCTGGGCTGGACCGGGGACACGCAGATGTTCGCCAATACCTCGTGCTGCAACCTGGACATGGCGCGGTTCTACTCCAAGTGGATGGCCGACATCCGCGACTGCCAGGACGAGCAGGGGGCGGTGCGCGACGTGAACCCCACCAACGGGGGCGGTCCGGCGGCTCCCGCCTGGGGCGACGCCTGCGTCATCGTGCCCTACTGGGTCTGGCAGCACTCCGGTGACACCAGGATCATCGAGGACAACTACGACTGCATGGCCCGCTGGGTGCGGTACATGACCGACCACAGCAAGAACCATCTCTACGAACGCGACGGCTACGGCGACTGGATCGCCGTGGTCGGCTCGCCCAAACAGCCCATCAGCGCGGCGTACTACTACTACGACTGCGTCCTGATGGCTCAGATGGCCTCGGCAATCGGCCGGGAGGAGGACGTCGCCTACTACGAAGAGCTGGCCCGCAGCATCAAGCGGGCCTTCAATGACAAGTACCTGGACCGCCAGAGCCTCACCTACCCGGGAGCGACGCAGACGGCCTACCTTCTGCCCCTGTACTTCGGCCTCGTGCCCGAGGGCGAGATGGACGCCGTCGTGGACAATCTCGTGACCGACATCCTCAATCGGCAGGTGCATCTCAGCACCGGCTTCCTGGGTACGGGCTACCTCAACCCCGTGCTGACCAAGCACGGCCACCACGACCTGGCCTGGCTGCTGGCAAAGCAGACCACCTACCCCTCCTGGGGGTACATGGTGAGGCGGGGCGCCACCACGATCTGGGAGCTGTGGAACAGCGACACCGCCGGCCCGGGCATGAACTCCCGCAACCACTTCTGCCTCGGCGCGGTGGGAGAGTGGTTCTACCAGTCACTGGCCGGGATCAACGCGGCCTCTCCGGGATACAAGTCCATCCTCATCCAGCCGCGGCCCGTAGGCGACCTGAGCTGGGTGAACTGCAGCCTGCATTCGCCGTACGGCGAGGTGACAAGCAACTGGAGCCTGACGGACGAGGGCCTGCGGATGGAGGTCACCGTCCCGGCCAACACCTCCGCCGAGGTGCACATTCCCACCTTCGGCAAGACGGCCACGACCACGGAGGGCGGCAGGCCCGCGACCGAGGTGGAAGGCGTCACCTACAGAGGCAATGGGGGCGGGTTCGAGGTCTTCGGCGTCGGCTCCGGTGAGTACCACTTCCTGGCCACCGGCGTCGGCCTCCCTCCCGCGCACACCTATCCCATCGCGCCCCCGCCACCTAAGATCACAAAGCTCGCGGACGAGTTCCGCGGCGACGCGATCGACGAGACCAAGTGGCAGGTGATGGACCTGGGCCTGGAGAGCACTGCGCCCTCGGACATCGAAGCCTCGGTCGCGGACGGCAAACTCACGATCGGCGGCACCACCTCCGTCGATTACTGGACCGGCAAGACGCTCCTGTCCCACGGCGCCTTCGACATCGACCATGGAGAGAGCCTGACGGTCCGCGCGATCCGCGAGGCCCTGGAGGCCCGCGGTACCGGGGCACGCAGCAGTCTGTGGCTGTGGGTGGATTCCTCCAATTACCTGCTGTTTTCGCACGACACGGAGCATGGGCACTGGTCCTACAACCTCAATGGCGGTACCGGCCCCGGCATGGAGCTGCTGCAGGACGACGACGGTGGACCGCATGAGATGAAGCTTTGGCACGACGGCGACTCGGTGCACGTCTTCCTGGACGACACGGAGCTGGCCGACGTGAAGGTGCCCTGGTTCGAGGGCATCCGCGTCGGCCTCACCGGTCAGGCTCGGGCGGACGCGGACTCGGTGGAGGCGGTGTTCGACGACTTCGAGGCGCGGCTGGAGCGATGAGCAGGCGGAGGGTGGACGTGGGTGGTGTGAAGGCCGGCTGGGCGCCGTTCCCGGCGGCCGCGGGTCCCGCCTGGCGGGACCCGCACGGGAGGCGGCACACGCAGCACCCGGAACTACAACCGCTGCGCCTGCAGGTCCCTGGCGCGGGTCTGTGCCTCAACGCGCGGGCACGGGAACGTCAACGGCCACGGCGGTGATCGGCCAGTGCCTCCCGGCCATTCGGGTGCGGCGGACCGTGCGGGCTTGGAACCCCGCGGGCACGGAGGCTCTCGACCACGGTCGTGCTT
>CAYRFY010000501.1:0-2256 GCA_964423635.1 uncultured Armatimonadia bacterium
CCAGGCTTCCGGCCTGGGCGCTGATCTGTCCCGGAGTGGAGGAAAACAGCTTCCATCCGCCCGCGGAGAAGTCATCCACGATCTGCGCACAGAGCGGAGATACTGACAGCGCCGTCAACATGAGCACCCAGCACTGAGCCGTTCTCATGATCGGTTTCTCCCTGTTGCTTTGGTGCAGCGCCGGGGCTACTGCTCCAGCGGAACCCTGCCTCAGACCGACGAGCAGCGCGGTCCGGCAATGCCATTGCAGCGTGGCGGGGCGTTCGCCGTTCACCTCTCCCGGCGGCTCGCGGAGCCGCTTGCCGGGAGAGGTCACGCCAGTCGTATCGGCGTGGGTGAGGGGCAAGTCCACCGGGCCTGCGCCAGAGTGCAGCATTGGCCGTGGCGCCGTCTCCTCTCACGGTGCGGCATGTCGAGAGTTCTGATCCCGCCGCGCAGCGCCACGGTGGCACCAGCCTGCGATGGAACCTCCCGAGCCGTCTCGCCGTCATCGTCTCGGCCCTACCGCCTCAGCAGACGCTCGGCCTGCTCCACGTAGCTCCCGACCTCGGACCGTGCCCTCTCCAGCGCCGCCGGGTCCTCACTGTACCCGGTCAGGCTCTGGACCAGCTCGTTGCCGGGAGACAGTAGGGGCGTAACACGCTGCTGCAGGGCGGTCAGCTCAGGCGACAGCGCCACCCCGCGCTCCTGCAATGCAGCGGCATCGGCCCGGGCCTGCCACAGCAGGTCGTAGTCCTCCAGGCCATCGCGCATGGCCTCCAGGCGCAGCGAAGGCAGCGGCCCGTCGGGGCCCTTCTGGTAGAGATGATCGTGGGCGTTGTCTACAATCTCCCACCGGGTGTAAGGTCCCTCGGTGATGGCGGGTCTATTGTCGAAGTAGCCGAACACGGTGGAGTAGTAGAGGAACCCATCCGTCTGGAAGGCGAAGGCCATCGCGCCCATCAGCAGCCGCGCGTCCATCGCCGGGAAGGTCATCATCAGGTTGGCGAACGGCTTCTCCGGTGAGTTACAGGTATACCACCAGACCTGCCTGCCCTGGCGTCGCGCCTCAGCCGCTGCGTCAGCTTGGTAGTGGGTGGTTAGTGGGCACCAGCCGTTGATGTCCTCGATGGTTCCGGGGCCGTGCCAGGGCCGGTGGGCGGTGGTGAGCAGCAGCAGGTCGGGGAAGTCTCTACGCAGGCGCTCCGAGATCATCCGCATGGCCGGATCCCATTCGGCCGTGGCCTCGTCGAACATGTACACATAGCACGCCTCGCGCAGTCCCGCCTCGGTGGCCGCGCGGTAGCGCTCGCCGATCTGGGCGACCCACTCCTCGAGCTGGGCCTCGGTGGGCAGCTTCGTCTGCTGGTCCAGTTGCTTCCCCCAGATGTATCCCAGGTTGATCGCCGTGGCGCCCGCCGCCGCCCACTGCGGGAACTGCTCGATCCACTCGTCCCGGAACCCGTAGATGCTGGTGGGGTTCAGTCCGTAGCTCATCTCGAACTCGTCGGAGCGGTTGATGCCCACCACCACGCGCAGCCGCGGCCACTTTGGCCGCTCGAAGTCCCACACGCGCAGTTCCACCGGAAGCGTGCAGGCGGGCGCCTCCTTCGCCCTCACCGTGAGCGTGCCCCGGTAGACCCCGGCCTCCGCGTCGCGGGGCACGTGCACCCGATACCATAGGCTCTGCACATCGCCCTGCTTCACGCGGAACTGCTCCAGGAATGTCAGAATCGGGTCGGGCCAGTAGCCGTGGATGGACAGATCGGAGGGCACGCGGTAGGGGCAGTAGCCAACGGGCGCGAAGAGCAGTTCAGTCTCGGGGAGGGTGTGCCCGGCCTCGGAGGTCAGGGCCGAGCACTCAAGCGTGACGTCGGTCAGGTCGCGGTCCGGGCTGTAGACGAGCACCTGCCGGCTCTCGTACTCGCCCTTCGCGGCCATGAGGCTCATTTGGGTGGAAAGCTCTCGGCCTATCAGGGATTCGAAGCTCTTGGGGCGCACCTTCAAAGTCCCGCTGACCACGGCCACGCCGTAGGCGGGCGTGTCATCGACCTTAGGGCCGTTCGCCAGCAGCGCGGCGCGAATGGCGTCATTGTCCGAAGAGGCTTTCCCTGTGGTGGAGGCATGCATCGAGGGGGACGTCTCGATACGCATGGAGCCGATACGGGCCATCTGGCTCCACTCATAGCGCTGCACCCACACCGTGACCTGCGTCGTCGGCTCCTCTTCCTCACCTACGACGCCGATACGTGTCTCGTACACGGTGGAGGCATCGTG
>CAYRFY010000501.1:2266-4014 GCA_964423635.1 uncultured Armatimonadia bacterium
GCCCAGCGGTCCCAACAGTTCCATCGACTCGCCGGTTTCCAGCAGGGCCATGCGATCGGCGTTCTGGTCCAGCCAACCCTTGACCTCACGCCCGTCTTCAAGGCCCGCCTGCAGAGCAAACCACCAGGGGTTCCCCGCCACACGGGGTTGGGAGAAGTAGCGCACGAAGACCTGGTGCGCGCCGGCAGGAAGGCCCGTGACGGTGATGCGCAGTCTCTCGCCGCCGGAGCGCTCCGGAGTCTGCCAAAAGCCTCCGTCCGCTCCCTGCCAGCCGGCCGCCTTCAGGCCCGCTGCGTCCGCGATCTTTGCGCCCTCGGCTCCCTGCAAGCGCACCTCCACGCCCTGGTAGGCGCTCTCCACCGCCAGGCGCCCGTCCTCCTGAGGATGGAGCCAGGTGACCAGGCCGATCTCGCCCCAACAGGGGAGCGTCGCAACACACAGCAGCGCGACGGCACTCGCGATGTACACTCTCTGCACCTCCTCCAAACTCCGGATCAGCTCCCGCCCGGCCTCGCGCGGCATACTGACCCGCGGGAAAAGCTAGTAACGCTTGACGTTAATACCGCTCCGCGTTATCATGGGTCCGGTATGATCCGCAGCTTCCGCGACCGCGATACGGAGAGGCTGTTTCACCGTGAGCGCCCACGCAACCTACCCGAGGCCGTGGCGCGCACCGCTCTGCGCAAGCTGGTGATGCTGGACGCGGCCATGGAGCTGGCGGATCTGCGCATCCCGCCGGGCAACAGGCTTGAGAAGCTCGGCGGTGACCGCCACGGGCAACACAGCATTCGCGTCAACGACCGGTGGCGGATCTGCTTCGTATGGCGCGCAGGCGACGCGCACGATGTGGAGATCGTTGACTACCATTGAGAGGCCACCCACCATGTCGAGCAAGCTGGCACCCGTACACGCGGGGGAGGTGTTGCTGGAGGAGTTCCTGATTCCTCTTGGCATCAGCCAATATCGGCTGGCCAAGAGCATCGCCGTCCCCCCACGACGCATCAACGAGATCGTCCACGGCGCGCGCGCGGTGACGGCGGACACGGCCCTGCGTCTCGCGCGCTTCTTCGGGACCACCGAGCGCTTCTGGCTCAACCTGCAGGCCCAGTACGACCTGGAACTCGCTCGGGATCGCCTGGGTGAGCGGCTAAAGAGAGAGGTTGCGGTCCTGTCCACGACCGAGTAGGCCGCCACGCTACCTCCCCCGAACCCCCCACGGCCTCCTGCCCCGCAGCGCGTTCGACGGCCCTCCCCCCGCCGGGCCGTCCGGCGAGCTTCGGTCGTTCGGGCCACCCGTCAGCCAACCTGTCACCAACTGATCCCGGCCCACTCACTCCGCCAGACTCATGGACCAGGCCTTGACGTCTCCGAAGACGCCCTGCCCGTTCTGAGCGATGAACCCGAGGCGCAGCGGCGTGCGACCGACACCGCCGGGCTCGTGGGTCGTGTTGAAGGTCTGGACAAGCATGTCGTCGAGATACAGCTCGAACATGCTCCCCCGTGCCAGCAGACGAAAGGCATGTTCCTCGTGGGGCGCGATCCCCGCCGGCGCGGCGCAGCCGGGACCGATCGTGTCCTCCGCCTCGAAGGCCACACGATCGGTCAGGGTCATCTTGCCGATCTCGGTGCGGCCGAAGCTGTGGAGCAGGATCGCCGTGCCTTCCCCGGATTGCTCCTCCAGGTAGAGCCCAACGGACGAGGCAACCAGCCGGCGGTCCCGGCAGGTGGCCTGGATCGTCCCCTCGATG
>CAYRFY010000501.1:4024-6168 GCA_964423635.1 uncultured Armatimonadia bacterium
TCCGCTCCGGCTGGGCCTGGATTTCCAGCCGGTCTCCCGCCGTGCCGATGGAGCAGCCGCTGCCTTCGACGCTCGGGAACACCATCCTGCAGGCGCTCAGATCCACCGTCACGGGCGGTCCCTTGAGGGCCTCATTGCCCTGCCAGTACCCCAGGCGCAGGTGCCCGCCGGGGTCGACGATGGCCTTCTTCAGCGGCGGCAGCCAGGTCTCTGCAGTCTCATACGTGTAGCCGCTGTACATGTAACCGTTGACGAGCACCTCTTCGTCGGTCGGGCAGAAGCGTGCCCACAGCGCCACCCAGCGTCCGGAGTTGCCGCACAGCCGGTACGCGGGCGCGTCGGCGCGGAAGGGACCGCGCGGCGAGTTTGCCACGAGCGTGTAGACGCCGTAGCCCGTGGAGCCCATGTAGTTGAACCAGCCGCCGACCAGGTAGAACTTGCCGTCGATCTCCCGGCACCCGCCCACCTCGAACCCGCCCTCGTCGGGCGGTGTCGGGGGCGGTGGCACCGTGTCCCAGTCGATCGGCGGTTGGTGCATCCCGGACCAGTGCAGCCCGTCATCAGACCGCAGAAAGCCTCCGGGGCCCGTGGCGAAGCCGTAGTACCTGGCGCGGCCGCTTTCCATCACGGGCACCACGCTCATGCAGTCAAGCCGGCTGTCGGGATGGTACCAGCGGACATCGGGGAACAGATCGGCCTCATGCCCCATGAACGTCCAGTGCACCAGATCATCCGACTCCCAGAACCGGATGACGTTCTGCACGCCCGGCCGGGAGAAGCTGCCGTGGTTCATGATGAACCTGTCGCCGACGCGGTGCACCGCCATGGCCCAGATATTGAAGGGCGCGTCGCGGATCACCGGGCCTACGTCCTCCCAGTGGACGCCATCGCTCGAGGTGGCCAGCCAGACGTTCCGGAAGTTGGAGTCATCTCCCGGCTCGTGCATGTACATGCTGTACAGATAGAACTGCCCCTCGTGCCAGAGCACGAATCCGTCTTTGAACCGCCCCACCGACGGCCGATAGATCATGGCGACAGCCTCCGTAGCCAGCAGGCACGTCAATATCAGGACCAGCGTCGGTTGGCCCCAACCGCGGCAGTGGCCCGGTCGGCGCATGGTGGCATGGGCCGCGAGCATCGGCAGTGCGCGCATCGTGTCTCCGACTCCTTGTTGTGGACCATGGGTCTGACGACCCGCGGTAATGCGTCGCCGCTCTGCGCCTCCCACGGCCACGTCACCTTCCGCCCCGTCGCGGCAGTTTCGCAGGCCGTGGGCTGCTCGTCATTCGCGACGCGGTTCGCCAAGTGCTGGACCTCCTGCGCGAGGCCTTCGGAACGCTCGCAGAGGCCTGGTCGGGTAGCGGGAAGACGCCGATGCCTTGTGCCCGAAGCTGCGGGGCATATGAGTCGGCGGAAGCGCAGTAGTGATGCGCAGAACAGGCGTTTTCATATGCTTGACACCTGGGTCTACATGGCACAGATTGAAGCCGGATGGTGATGCATCATGCGAACCACAGTGGATCTTCCGGCGGACCTCCTGGCCACCGCCCTGGAGCTTAGCCCCGCGCGAACCAAGCGCGAGGTGCTCACCTTAGCGCTGGAGGAGTACGTCAGAAAGCTGCTTCGCAAAGAGCTGGTGCAGATGCTCGGCACGGGCTTTTTGGACATGACACAGGACGACCTGGAGCAGATGAGAGCCGATGACTAGGCGCCTGGTACTCGTGGACAGCTCGGCATTCATTGAGGCCGATCACCACCGGGAGGGTGCCGTGGCCGATAGCGTCGTCGCCGCCGTACGCGATGGCCGCGCGGCAACCTGCGATGTGGTGGTCGCGGAACTCCTCACCGGGTGCCGCACGCCGGCGGAGTACCGCAAGACGCGGCTCGTCCTCGGTGGCCTGGCGTGGCTGCCGCTGACCGAGGAATGCTGGACGCGGGCGGCGGCCCTTGGCTTCAACCTCCGCCGGTCGGGGATCACGGTGCCGTTGACCGACCGACTCGTGGTCGCGACCGCCCGCGTGCACGCCGCCGACCTATTGCACTGCGACTCTCACTTCGACCTCATCGGCGACACACCGGACAAGGTCGAGTAGCGCCCCCCCTACCTCCCCCACACCTCCTGCGGCGTCCTGTCCCGCGGCGCC
>CAYRFY010000502.1:0-6152 GCA_964423635.1 uncultured Armatimonadia bacterium
ACGCCCAACGCCCAACGCCCAACGCCCAACGCCCAACGCCCAACGCCCAACGCCCGCCTCAGAACCTCTCCCCTCACCGGCGTTCCGCAAAGCCCCGGGTTGGCATTCGGCGCTCTATGCAGAGCACCACAAGAAGGCGTGCGCCTGGCGGACCGCGAACCATTCAGATGGGCTCGAACGCGAACCGAGGCGCTCCGCGCCTTCTCCCATGCCCTGCCCCGAACCGTGCCACCCACCATCTCCGGAGGTCTGCCGATGCCCATCCGCACACACCACAAGCTCTGGTTTGCCGTCGTGCTCAGCCTTGGCCTCGCCGCCGCCGGTCACGCCGACTGCTACTTCACGATCCTGCACTTCAACGACCTCCACGGCTACCTCCAACCCGTCGAGCAGGAGGGCAAGAGCATCGGAGGCGTGGCGCGAATCGCTACGGCGGCCCGAGAGGTGAGGCAGTGGAACGACGCCCACGGAGTGGGCACGCTGCTCATCGAGGCCGGGGACATCCTCCAGGGCACGCCGCTGTCCATGGTCTACCGCGGAGAACCCGACGTCAAGTGCCTCAACCTCATGGGCCTGGATTTGATGTGCGTGGGCAACCACGAGTTCGACTTCGGCCAGGACAACCTCCGCCGCATCGTGGACCTCGCCCGGTTCCCGATCCTGTCGGCCAATATCTACGTGGAGGCCACCGGGGAGCGTCTGATGGCGCCGTATATCCTGTTCGAGCTTCCGGACGGCACGAAGGCCGCGGCCTTCGCGGTAACCTCGAAGGATACCGCGGTGGAGACGATGCCCGAGAACGTCGCGGGCCTGCGTTTCGCCGACCCTTACGAGGAGTGCCGGCGCCTGCTCCCCGAGCTTAGGCAGAAGGCCGACTTCCTGCTGGCCGTGACCCACATCGGCTACGAGGAGGACCTGGTCCTGGCCCGGCAGCAGCCGGACATTGATGTGATCGTCGGGGCCCACAGCCACACCGCGGTCCAGCCCCCCACCCAGGTGGGCAAGACCCTGGTCTGCCAGGCGGACAGCTACGGCAAGTACCTGGGGCAGGTGGACATGCTGGTCAGCGGCGGCGATGTCGTCAAGCACAGAGGCTTCCTGCGCCCCATCGACGCCCGCATCGCGACGGCCTCGGAGGTGCAGAAGGTCGTGGATGAGTATGCGGACCAGCTCTCCACGCGTCTGGCCGAGGTGGTTGCCACCACCAAGGTGCCGCTGGACGGCGAGCGGGACAATGTGCGCAGCCGGGAGACGAACCTGGGCAATCTGGTCTGCGACCTGTACCGGGAGTACACCCAGGCCGACATCTGCGTGGTCAATGCCGGTGGCATCCGAGCGCCCATCGACGCCGGCCCGATCACCGTGGGCGATGTGCTGAAGGTCGCGCCGTTCAGCAATTTGATCGCGATCAAGGAGGTCAGCGGGGAGCAACTGTGGCAGGCGCTTTCGCGCTCGGCGAGCCTCGAGCGCCCGGCGGGCGGGTTCCTTCAGGTGTCCGGCCTGCGGCTGACCATCCGGGGCCAGAGCCTGGAGGCGGTGGAGGTAGACGGCAGGCCGCTGGACCGCGAGAGAAGCTACAGCCTGGCCGCGCCCCAGTTCCTACTGGAGGGCGGCGACGGCTACGAGGTGTTCAAGACCGGTCTTGAGCCCAAGTATCTGGGCTACGCGGACAACGCGATCCTCATCGAGATGCTGGGCAAGCGCGGTACGGTGAGCCCGCAGGTGGAGGGGCGGATCGTGATCGAGTAAGACGTTCGCCGGCCCGCACCCACATCCGGCGTCTGCCCGGCGCCACTTCCGGAGGCAGCCTGTGTCTTTGCTCTTCGACCCATCCGGCCTGCGCAATCCCGTGTTTTCCATATCCGGTATCAGCGTGCGCGACCCGGCGGCCATCTGGCACGACGGCACCTGCTATCTGTACTACACTCGAGAGATCAGCCGTCCGGGCATGCCCACGACCTGGGACATCGGTGTGGTGACCACCAGGGACTTCCGGAGCTTCTCGGCGGAGCGCATCGTCACACCGGGCGGCTATGCTTCGCCGGGGAACGTGGTGCACGACGGGAAGAGATTCTGCATGCCGATCCAGTCGTACCCGTGGCCGGCGGAGATCGCGCTGATCTTCTCCGCCGACCTGCTGAGCTGGTCTGAGCCGGTGCACATCGTGCCGGCGGATTCGGGGCCGGGGTGGTGCCCAAAGCACGGGCCGATCGACGGCTGGCTCACGCCGTACCAGGGCCGCTGGTACTGCTATTGGGTGAACTTCCTGCGCGACACCGACCACCGCGCCTTCGGGGTGCACGTCTCCGACGACCTGGAGCGCTGGGAGAACCTCACGCCCCAGGCGCCGATCATCGATGGGAGCGCCTACAACCCTAACGGGGGAGTGGAGAACTGTGCGGTGCTGGAGGCCCGGGGGCGGTGGCATTTCTTCGCCAGCGTGGGGATGAACCCGCAGGCTTTGGCCCACGTGGCCTCGGACGAGGGCCCGCTGTCTTGGCCGGCGCTGACGCCGGAGACGGTGCTGGACCTGCCCCACGACCGCTGGTGCGGCTACCACCAGTCCGCGGTGTTCGTGGATGACTGGCGCGAGCAGTGCGGGCGCTACGCCATGATCTACCACGGGATCGAGACGCCGCAGGGTGAGGCGGCCTTCGGCCTGGCCTTCTCGGACGATCTGTGGCAGTGGGAGGCGTTGGCAGGGGAGGGGTGAACGGCGAACGGCTGACGGCACTGACGAGGCCTCGCCGCCGGCCGCTCCTTTTGCGGGCGGGCGGGAGAACGGCTAACGGCCGCCTCACCCCCCTGCCCCCCTCTCCCTTACGCCCGCAAACACCGCGGGCGACGGGAGGAGGGGGAGACGGCGGTGACGGCGTCCTCACCCCCGCCCCTCTCCTTCACGCGCCCAAACGGCGGGCGCTTGGAGAGGGGGGAACGGCGACGGCGGGAACGGCCGTGGCGCGTGGCGCGGAACGGCGAACGGACAGACGGCCTCGGGCCGTCAGTACGGCATCGGGTAGCCCTCGACCCCTACGGGCTTGGTGCAGACCCAGGGGCTCTCGGGCAGGTGACGGAGCCAGGGCGTGGCCTGGGGGCCGCAGCCGCAGGGATAGTCGGCAGGAGTGTAGCCCAGGGTCTCGCCCAACTCAGCCCACATCTGCGCGCTCTCGGTGCATAGCACGATGGGGATATCCTTGTCGTACTGCCGGATCTGCTCGATGCAGAACTCGTAGATCTCCTTGCGCACCCAGTGGGGGAAGGGCTTGACCCTGAGGTCGGCAAGCTCCTCTACGCTGTCGCGGGCGGCCTGGAGATAGACGGGATCAAGGCGCTCGGGCTCGCAACTGCCGACCAGCTCGTCATAGGTCATCCAGGCCAGGGTGAAGAGGGCGATGAGGTCGGGATGGGTGCGCTCGAAGACCAGGCGCGTCATCTCGGCGACGTCCTCGCGCCAGTTTAGCACGGGGACGATGGGCTTGTACTTGAAGCGGGTCGTGATCCCCATCTCGTGGCACCTGGCGGCCGCCTCGATGCGCTGCTCCATGGTGGCTGAGAGTGCCTCCAGCTGCTCGCTTTGCGTGCGCCCCGTCAGGCTCCAGACGATGATCGTGCGCTCCCGGCCGGCCTGACTGACCTCCTCGAAGAAATCCACATTGGCGCTTTTGCTGTGGATCAGCAGATACCTGTCCTCGGTGGTGGCGAAATACTCGGCCAGGGCGGGGACCGCGCCGTACTCCGGCTCCAGAACCAGGGCCTCGGAATCGTCCTCGAACAAGAACGTCTTCTCCCACGGATTGGCCATGGCCAGCTCGTGAAGGTGGGGGATGTACTCCTCGACGTTCATCATGATGGTGATGATGCCGCCCAGGCCGCAGTAGAAGCACTTGTGGGGGCAGCCGCTGGTGAGGTGGATGCGCCAGGCGGGGCGGCAGATGTGGTCGTTGCACAGGGTGACATCCCGCATCCCGGAGTCGAACCAGGTGAAGGCGTCATAGCCGTAGGCGGCGCGGAGGGGTCCGCCGGCGCGGGGATAGTCCTCGCGGAGCATGCGATAGGTCTCGGGCCACTTGCCGTCAAAGCGCATGACTCCGAGAAACAGGCCGGGCTCGCCGGGGGGCTTGGTGGTCATGCGACCGCGGGCCGAGGCCCAGTCATGCTCGATGATCGCCTGGGGCAGCTTCTCCAAAGAGACCGTCTCGACGGGAGTGTCCGCCGGGAGCGCAGAGAGCATCCGCTGGGCCCTGGCGCTCATGAGGGGGTCTTTCAGCACCTCGTCGAGCACCATTAGGTAGGGCGGCTTGAGATCATACATTGTCAGACCTCCGGCAGGGACATGTGCCGGGGCGGGAACTCCGCTCCGGGGATGATGTACTTCGGCCTGAGCGCCTCCGGGGTCTACCCGGAGGGCTGCGTTGTCTGAGGCGGGGGAATTACGACGGTCTGAGGCTCCTCGTCGGTGGTCCAGATCGTGGCGCCGTCAAGTTCGACGGCCGTGGCCCCCATTGCCAGGATGCGCTCCACGGTGCCGTCGGGAGCGGTCTTGACATACAGGGCATGGCCGTCGGTGCGTACTCGGTCACTGCCGATGGAGGGCACCGTGTGGGTCCGGAACCAGGTGGTGCCCTCGTCGCCGACTGTCGCCCACATGGCCCCGCGGCCGCTGCCGGTGGTGACCTTTGGCGTCGGCGCTCCCGGGGACAAGGGGCTAAGCACCGAGATGAATTGCGCTCCGCGGACTTCTCGAGCCAGGGCGAACAGGACGGCGTGGTGCTGCTCCTCGCCGGGGGCCAGGAAGTGCCTGGCCCGGGTCTGGTACAGCCGGGAGGCCCCCTGGATGGGGGAGGCGAGGTGCACGGCCAGGTCGGAGCCGGGCCGGCGGACCCTGGCGGACTGGCCGTCGACCTCCAGGTCGCCGCCGGTATCGTGACCGGCGTTGACGTGCAGGAGCCAGCGGAACTCGTGGTTGCCCTCGTCGGCCAGGGCCTGATCGGCGACGAGGAAGTGCTTCTCGGCGATTGAGAGCACGGTACGGGCGAAGCGGGCCCCGTTGTGGGCGCAGATGGCTCGGGCGGCGGAGACTTGGGGAGTGAAGAGGGCGCCGGTGACGGCGACATCCACTCCCACATCCACAACGGCGCCGAGGGTAGTGGTGATGGGGGCGCCCTTCTCATCGATCAGCAGGAGACTGTGGTTCTCCGCGCGGTTGGTCTTCTCTCTCTCGGCCCAGCCGCCGAACCCGCTATCGAGGACGAGAGGCTCGTCGCCTTTGGCCAGCAGGATGGCGGTGGCATCGGGCTGCTCGTAGGCGCCTCCGGCGGTGCGGGCCTTGCCACGCTCGGCGCGGAGCAGGAGATAGGTGGCGTCGGGCCCCCAGTCATTGCGGAACACCACGTCGCCGGACCCGTCCAGGGTCTGCCCCGGCTGCCAGGGGGGAGCGGTGGGCTCGACGCGGTCATCGTACAGAGCCAGGGCTTCGGGCAATTGGCAGGCCGGCACGCCGTAGGGCAGGTCCCAGTTCTGGCAGTCCCAGGCGAAGAGCTCCTTGTGCTCGGGCAGCCAGGTGAGGGCGTAGCTGTGAGCGGGGGTGAGGGCCGAGCTGTCGATATTGGGGCGCAGACCGTTGGGCATGCGGATGCGGATGGACCAGAGGGCGCCCTCGAGGGCCTGAGGGGGCAGGAGGTTCTCTCCGGTGACGTGGGCGTTGGCCACCAGGAAGGGGATGTAGAGGCGGGCGGCCTCAAACTGCCTGCCGGGGCCTTCGGCGTAGGCGCCGTCGCGACAGAACTGCTCGCCCATGTGCTGGATGAGGCGTTCGTGTGCCCTGCGGTACCAGGCTCTGGGTGTGCTGTGGCCGGCGGGAGGCTCGTAGTCGGAGATGGCCAGGGCGCAGAGGCCCAGGGCGGCATACTGGCGGATCTGGCGGGTGTGGCCTCCGGCGCTGGGCCAGGTGTAGCGACTGGTGTACAGCTCATCTCCCAGCTCGTAGAGCAGGAGACGGGTCTTGGCCTCGAGGGCCTCTTGAGGTCTGAGATAGCCGGCCAGCAGATCGTAGGCGATGGCCAGGTCAGCCGTGCCCTGAACCATGTGGTCAAGAGAGCGCCAGGTGTCGTCGAGGGCGGGGACGCGGCAGCGCAGGAGGACTTGGGAGGCGC
>CAYRFY010000503.1:0-6144 GCA_964423635.1 uncultured Armatimonadia bacterium
ACCGCCACGGTCTCGCTCCTGGCCCAGGGGGAGAAGACCTGGTGGGACAACGTCTTCCTCGGCCCGGAGAGCGCGCTGAAGCTGGCCGCCACCACGCCGGCGCCTCTGACGCTCACCGCCCCGACCAACACAGACAGCGATGTGGTCTACCTGGGCGAGGACCGACAGACGGGCGGCAACTGGGTGGGCAACTACGGCTCCCATTGTTGGATTCTGTGCGCCATGTCGGCGCCGCGGGACATGGTGGGCGGGCAGCTCAAAGCCATCAAGTGCCACCATGACGACATGTCCCGGGCCTACGCCAATGAGACCATCCGCGTCACGGGGGAGGGCGAGCTGCGCTACGCCTCGTGGACGGGGGACCCAACGGATGTCCGCACCCGTCACTGGATCGGCGTCATGCGCTCCGATGAGCCCCGCGCTCCGGAGAACCCCCAGTGGGGCTATCGCACGTACGCCTCCTGGGACGAGCACGGGGAGGTTCATCCCACCGACGCCTGGGGCAAGGACCTGTACGTGAGGCTGCAGATGCCCGAGGGCCTGTGGCGCCTGAGCCTGTACTTCATCGACTGGGACTGGCACGGCGCGCCGTATCCCCGCGCCCACCGGCTCTCGTTTCTCGACGCGGCCGGGAAGGAGACGTGCACCGCCCGGGTCACAGACTTCGGCGAGGGTGTCTACAAGGTCTTCGGCATCCACGGCGGGAGAGACGTGCTCCTTCGCATCCGGAAGGACTTCTCCGCCACCGTGGTGCTGTCGGGCATGTTCCTGGACCGAATCGAGCCCTACACCACCCCGCCCGCCTCCAGTCCCGCGACGCGCCCGATGGCCGGGCGCCTCTCGGACCGCCTGGCACAGATGGCGAAGCTGGCCGAGGACGACCCCCGCGCCTTCCTCCGCGCCCTGCCCTCGTACGCGGAGATGGCCACCTGGGCCATGGAGGACGGCGGCGGCAATACGCCGCAGGGCCTTTTCGGCCGTCGGGTGCAATATGAGCTGCTGGGCCGCACGGGCGTGCATCTGCAGCGGGAGGCCGGGGCCTTCGTGGGCTTCGCGGAGGCTCTGCAGCGAGCCGGCGACGCCGCCCCGGACGCCTTCGAGGTGCTGAAGCGTCTGGGGGACGAGGCCTTTGGTGCGGGTGACCTGCGCCATGCGGAGATGGCGTACGACGCGACGCTGGCGGCGCAGGCCAAGAGACTGACGGGCAAGGACCTGGCCGAGGCCTACCGGGAGCGTGCCGAGCAGTTCCGCGTCTGCCATCCCCGCTATGCCATGGACAAGCTGCGTGAGTGCCTGCGGGTGGCGGAGAAGCTGGGGCCGAAGCGGGAAGCGGCGTACCTCAAGAGCATTCTGGGGCCAACAGTCGCCATGGCCAACGACGACTATAAGCAGGGACGGGGGCTCGTCCGGGTGCAGTACGCTCTCCCGACCGTGCTCTACCCCCGCCTGGAGGACCTGCTGGGCTACGCGGCCTTCTCCCGGCAGGAGCGGGAGAATCTGATGATCTGCCGCATGCGGCAGACCTGGTACACCCTGGGGTGGGAGGAGCTGGCCGCGGAGCAGGAGCGGCTCATCGCCGACATCCCGGAGGCCGAGCTGAAAGGCGAATTGATCACGCTACTGGTCCGCTCGTATGACGTGCTGGCCCAGAGCGACCCCTCGTACGTGGACAAGGCGGCCAAGCTGTGCGAGAAGCTTCGTGAGCCCCGGCCCGACGGGGACTGGAGCCTGGACAGCTACTTCCGCCCGGCGCGCATCTACTACAGGGCACAGCGATGGAAGGAGGCCAGAGACTGCTTCGCAAAGGTCGTGGAGATCCGTCCGGGAAGCCCGGAGGCCGAGGAATCCAGGCGGATGCTGGCGGACATCGAGAAGCGTCTACCCGGGGAGTGAGGGTACCATGAGACAAGGGCAAGCCGCACTCGTCGTGGTCGCGTTCTGGTTGGTGATGGGAGCCGTTGGACCGTCGCAGGCAGAAGTGACCTGGGATACCGGGTACGAGATGCATGGGCAGCTTGAGGACAAGGAGATCGTGCTGCCGATCAGCCTGGAGAGTCCCTCCACGGACACGATGGAGTGCACGCCGGCCGAGAGCGATCACTGGATCGACCCGGAGGAGTCACAGGGGCAAGATGAGGGCGACGACCCTGACGCCTATGCCAACTGGGAGAGCACCAAGTGCTGGTGGTGGGCCCAAGTGGGGAATGTCACGCAGCATAGCTGGACGACCACGTGGACGGCTCCAGAGACGCAGGGTGGCATCTTCCGGCTGGAGACCTCCATCGAGGACCTGCCAAAGGCCTGCAGCAAGGGTACGCGCGACGATGCCCGGGCGTACGCGGGGACCGGGTACGCAGGAGGGGGCGGCATGCAGATGGCTGCTGCCGGTGGCGCTCCCCCACCGGCCCGGGCGTACAGCGCGGTGCTGCAGAAGTCGTACGCGCCCAACGACCAGGGCACCGCCGTGGAGAGCGACCTGCGCTATAGCTGGTTCAAGGGAGCCATCGACCGAAACAATCTGACGGACCTCGACATCGCATGCGGGTTCTTCAAGAAGGTCGAATGGATCGCCACGATCACGCCAAGCGAACCTCCTATCAGGGCCGCGGGCTATTTCGAGTGGGTGCAGAAGGAGAAGGGCGAGATCGTGGTGGACGGGTCCTACGCAGAGGGCCCCTACACGTCATGGCACGACGACAGCCCGGGGGCGGGCTTCCGTACCAACATCATGAGCGGCGGCAAGGTGTACTTCATCGACGGCCCGGGTGCCCAGACGACCGGCACGCAAGGCGACTGGTTTGCGCCCGCGGGAGACCACAGCGTACGGTTCAGCGCGGTGAGCGCTCCCGCGCAGCCCTATCTGTTCCTCGTGAAGCTCAAGTTCCAGGGGAAGAAGATCAGCACCAACTACGGGAACGAGGGCAGCGGCGACTGGTCTCGTCACCTCCGGATAGGCAAGACCATGATGAGCAGATGGTCTGTGACGAACAACGAGTAGCGAGCATGGCTCACAACAACAGAGGAGCAGAGGCAAGCTGGTTGGGGGGGCCCGACTTGGGCAACCGAGAGCGTAGGTTCACGTACATGACGTCCGTGGCTGTGGCGATCCTGGTTCTCGCCGCCTGTACCGAGCCTCGCTCGGCTCCGCCCACCCTCACGGTTGCGACCGAACCGTCGGACGTTGCTCTCGTGCTGCGCCAGATCATCACGATGCCCTATGGAGCGATCCCCGGTTCAGTTCGCGGCGAGGCCATGAAGCTGGCGGGGTACATCCGGACCACAGACGAGGAGACGATCCGGTACCTGTGCTCGCACCTTGCGTTCTGCACGGCGGAGCGACTACCCGTGATCGTGCACCACGCCGACGATGCGCTCGACCTGTTCCCGGCCGGCTACAGTGTCGCCGAGATTGGCCTGCCGGCGGTGCCTGAACTGGTTCGCCAGACGGCGACGCCCATCGCCGACGGCCGCGCGTTCACCGCAACTGCCAACCACGTCGCCGTGTCGGCGTTCATCGGGATCGCGGGGAGCAACGGCTCAGCAATCGTGGCCTTCGCTCGGGACGCTGCGCTTGCCCCGGCCTCACAGGCGGCCCTGAGCGCGTCGCTGGCGGCGCTGCCTCGGCGCCGAGTGCTCTCCGACCAGGAACTGCTGCCTCGCACCTTCGACCTTCCCGAGCCGTACAAGCTGTACACCGACCCCGAGGAACTGAAGCACGCACTGCTTTCGGAAGACGACGCCACTCGCCACGCCGCCCTCTCCGGCGTGCTGCGCACCTACAAGGAGCATGCCAAGGCCCTCACCGACCTCATCGCGGCCGAAGGGCCCGCCGAACTCGAGGTGATCGAGGCGATCGGGCAACTGCGGCCGCGGCAGGAGGAGGCCGTGCAGGCGGTCCTGGGCGAGCTTCTGGAGACCGTACGCCAGGACCCGATGGACGGGAAGCACGAGGAGGCCCTGGTCACCGCCCTGGCCAAGATCGGCTGCCCGGGGGTGAGGGCCTGCGTCAACCTGCTGAAGACGGAAGAGGACAAGCGGGTGGAGAAGGCCTGTGTGCGCGTGCTGTGGTTCGCGCTGGGCCAGTTCGGTGACGACTGGCTACTGGCGGAGGCCCAGTACGGCGATGGGCGCGAGGACTACGCGGAGAGGCTGACGGCGGTGGCGGAGCGCTGGAAGCGCCTGTTCAAGGGCGGCGGGATCTGGAACCTGTCGTGAACCGACGGCCCCCGGGCTTTCGCGGCTCGGGGGCCGCGTTGCTCCCGTGCCTGGAGGCCCCACATGAGCATGGTCACTCATCGCTCAAGCGCGCTGATCTGCCTACTGGCCATCTGTGCCGCGACGCAAGGCCTCAGCGCCCCACCCTCGGGCGACCCCATCGCCTCCCGCGAGACCGTCATCGCCGCGGCCAAGGCCGTCCTCCAGGAGGGTGACGACATCCCCTTCGACCGCGCCCGGAACGCCATCAGTGCTCTGGGGCACACGCGGTCCGGGGACGCCGAGACGATTGGGTTCCTCGTCCGCCGACTCACGTCCGAGGCGCCGATACCCGCCGATGGGGGCGATGGTCTGCGCCCGTTCGAGGCCTACCGGCCCACGCCGTATGCCCTGGCCCGCATCGGCCTCCCGGCGCTTCCGGCGCTGCTTTCGGTGATCGCGTCCGAGGCAAGCTCGGATCTGACGGTCGCGCGAGCCGAGGAGGCCGTCAAGCAGATGCTGCAGCGCGAAGCGGCCTTCTGGTACGAACAGGCCGCCGCCGAGTCGCCCGCCGAGTCAGGCGCTGCCCGGCGCTGGCGGGCCGCGGCGGGGCGGGTACGGGACGAGAACGCCGTCCCGCCCAGCGGCAAGCGCATGCTGTTCTCGCTCATCACCTGGGGCAACGCGGGGCCTGCGCCCGACGACCTCGCGGCCGGGATCGCATCCTCGGATGAGGCCACACGCCCGGCGGCGGTGTACGAACTCAGGCGCTGGCGAGACGCCGACGTTCGGGCCCTATCCCTCCGCGTGCAAGATGAGAAGCTCTCGCGCGAGGGGCGCGCAGGAGCCGCCACAGCCCTGGGCCACATCCGCGCTGTGGCCCACGAGGGCTCGGAGGGTCCCGCGCTCCTGACCCTCCTCGCCGAGGAGCGACTGCAGCCCGGCAAGCCCCTCACCGAGGCCGAGACCCCCGCGGCGTTGGCGCTGGTGCGGATCGGGTTGCCGGAGGCGCCGCTGATGGTGGACACCGTCGCCCACGGCGAGGCCCAACTGCGCACCAACTGCGCCGGAGTGCTGGCGACGATGCTGGGGCGCTACGCCCGACTGTGGCTGGAGGACGCCGCAAAGCGCGCCGATACCGAAGTCGCCGCCCGGCGCATCAGGGCGGAGCTTGCCACCTGGGCGGGGCAGTTCACCGGCGAGGGATACTGGGCGGAGCGGGGAGGGGAGCCCGGAGGCCGAGGAATCCAAGCGGATGCCGGCGGAGATCGAGAAGCATCTACCCAGAGAGTGAGGGCATGATGAGACAGGGACACGCCGCGTTTGTGGTGGTTGCATTGTGGGTCGGGATGGCCGGCGTCGTGGTGGCCGAGCCCATATGGGATACGGGGATCATGATGGACGGGGAGCTGGAGTACAAGGAGATCGTGCTGGCAATCAGCCTGGAGGGCCCCTCGACGGACACGATGACCTGTAACCCGTGGGACTCTGACCACTGGATCGATCCTCACCAGTCGCTGGGTCAGGATGAGGGCGATGACCCCGACACCTGGGCCGGTTGGGCAGAGAGCAAATGCTGGTGGTCCACCGGCGGCGGTACCGTCACTCAGGGCGACTGGACCACGACATGGACCGCACCGGCAGACCAGGGGGGCGAGTTCCCGCTGTCCTGTGCCATCGAGGACCTGCCAAAGGCCTGCACCAGGGGCACGCGGGACGATGCCCGGGCGTACGCGGGGACCGGCTAACTGTGCGGGGGCGGCGTGCAGATGGCGGCGCCCCGCCACGGCGAGGGGTGTGTGGTGTCCGTTGCGGTCTTGGAAGACCGCGGGCACGGAGGGGCGCGGACGCGGACGTGGATTCCGGCGGAGGCCGGGTGGGGCACCGTGCGGTCCTGGAAGACCGCGGGCACGGAGGGGCGCGGACGCGGTTGTGGATTCTGGCGGAGGC
>CAYRFY010000504.1:0-6117 GCA_964423635.1 uncultured Armatimonadia bacterium
TTGCCGCTGTCGTCGGTAGCGGTGCAGGTAACGGTGGTATCGCCCAGCGGGAAGAAGCTGCCCGAAGGCGGGTCGCAAACGATGTCCAGCTCGGTATCGCAGATGTCGGAGCCGCTGCACTCCCACGTCACGTAGGAGCCGCCCTGCTCGGTCTGCTCCACCAGGATGTCCGCGGGAACGGTGAGCTCGGGAGCGGTGGTGTCCTCGACGGTCACCGTCTGGATGGCGGACTGGTCGTTGCCGTCATCGTCGACGGCGGTCCAGATGACCTGTGTCTCGCCGAGAGGGAAGGTACCCGGAGCATCGTTGCTCACGGTGGGGTCGGCGTCACAGATGTCGGCGACGGTGGGGGTGCCCAGGTCAACCTCGGTTCCCTCGGAGCCCTCCTGTTCCACCGTGATATCGGCGGGCGCGGTGATCTGAGGAGGGGTGGTGTCTACGATGGTGATGGTCTGTTGGGCCTGGGCGATATTGCCGGATGCGTCTTCGGCCGTCCATGTGACGGTGGTCGCCCCTTTGGGGAAGACCGCGGGCGCATCGTTGGTAACGACGGGATCGGTGTCGCAGATATCGGTTGCGGTGGCCTGGCCGATATCCACGGGGGTGCCGGCCAAGTCTTCCTGCTCTTTGGAGACATCCGCAGGAACCGTGAGGTCCGGCTCCGTGGTGTCCTGGATGGTGACGGTCTGCTCGGCGTAGGCACTATTACCGCTGGCGTCCTCGGCGTACCAGCGGACGACGGTGCTCCCGAGCGGGAAGAGGAATCCGGAGGGAATCTCGACCCATTCGCCTTCAACCTCCACGGCAGGCCAGACGGCCGGGTCCGCATCGCAGATGTCCTCCGCGGTGGCGGTGCCCAGATCGAGGTCTTCCACAGGAGTGCCGCCGAGGGCGGTCTGTTCCGCGGTGAGGTCGGCGGGGGCGGTGACGTCCGGAGGGGTGGTGTCGACGATGGTGACGCTCTGGTAGGCCCAGGCAGAAGCATTGCCTGAATCGTCGATGGCGCAGCGGCGCAGTATGGTAGTTCCCAGCGGGAAGACGCCCAGTTCGGCCAGCGGGCTCCATACGGTGCCGTTGAGATAGTGTTCCAAGAGGTCGAGATCGGCGTCGCAGATGTCGGTGGCGGCGGTCTCACCGAGCTCGGTGTCCTCGACAGGCCTGCCGTCACTTTGCGACTGCTCGGCCTCGGCGTCGTCGGGACCGGTGATACTCGGCCGGGCGGTATCAATGACATCGACCTGCGTCTCGGCGTCGTCGGATAGAGGTGGGTCACCGTCGTCTGTGACCACGAGGGTGATGAGGTGGAGGCCCAGCGGGAAGGTGACCGTGGGCGCAACACCGGTGGCGATTAGGTCTTCGCCTTCATACCATTCGTAGGTGAGCTCGTCGCCATCAGGGTCGTAAGAACCGCTGCCGTCGAGCGTGACGTCTGTGCCCTCAGCCGATGCCTGTTCCACAGACTGATGAGGCCCAGCGTCCGCGCTCGGCGCCCGATTCTCTCCCTGGGCGCCTGTCGCCGCCAGTCCTGCCGTTGCGAACAGCAGAACGGCGTATAGCAATACGACGCGTCTACTCATGCGTTGCTCCTCCCCCTGGAGCCCGTCTGCGGGCTCCACGGTAGTTTGCCGGCAACGTCAGCCCGGTGTACCCGGGGGCTCTCTCCCCCGCCGGGTCGCCGGAGCTGCGTTGTTGCTCACACCTTTGGCAACCACGCGACTGCGCATCGTAGCTGTGCGGCGTTGTCGCTGAGACCTCCCCGCGAGCGGGTCGGTGACACCGACCTGGGCGAGGAAGCACGGCGATCCGATTTGGCTGCCGGTGGCCGCTCGGAGCGGCGCCGGCGCCCCACCGGAGGTTGTTCATCCATGCAACCCGCCGCTCCTCGCTCCGTGCCGCTCACGCCCGGGTTCTGCGCTTCCTCCGGTCACACCGTCCCGGAGTTCTTTCGCTCCGGAGCCACACGGTATGGCCGGAGACGCAGGAGAACAAGCATGCCGCTCGGAGACCCCCAGCAGGCTACAGTTGCGATGGAGATGTGGGCTCTTGGCATCACCCCTTTGCGGGTCTGGTGGCGGGTGCGCGCCGCGGTTCTCGCTGCCCGCCCGGATCGCCGCGCAAGAAGCGACGTCACCGTCTGCCGCTTGCGGCGACGGGGACAGACCGGGTGCGAGAAACCGCGCCGCGATGACGAAATCTGCACACGGCGCAACCTGGAGGCTCTGTGGTGTGTATACTGTTATGGTGAGTGCGATCCGCCCCCCCGCGGCGGCCGGCGCACGGTCTGTCGAGGTTATCTGGTGTGGTGACGGGTAGAACCTGTCAGATCAGCGCAATGCCACAGACAGAAACGGCTACCAGACTGTGGAACACATACTCGCCCTGACACTGTGGGCCGGATTCATTACCACCAACGGCAGCCACGTCCGGGTCCGCCGGTTGCGACCGCCAGGGCGCGGCGGAAACCGGCAACTACATGCCCACTACAGAGATCGGGAAATGCATTACTTCGGGGCTCTGTCTGTTGTTCCAGGTGTGGTCGCCTCGCGCCGGAGGCCTGCCACACGACCCATCGAGGACACCTGCGTTGATGAGCAGAACCCCCAAAACCAGGGCAACGCCAGCGACAAGGGTCAACTGCAAGACGCCCGGGGCACGTGGGTAGCGGAGCACACTCCGCTCCGTGTTGTGTTCCGGGGCCGGACCAGGCCGTCCATCGCGCCGGTCGCCGCCGGGGCACAGTGCGGAAATCCGCAGCCCGTTTGGGGCCGAAGGCGGGGAAACGCGATGACGTCTGCCGCGACTCTCGCTATGCTACGAGGGTGACGGGCGGCAATGGAGACCTCCAGTCCTGTGCCGGGCGCGGTGGGGCCGCGCTTCGGCGGCTATCAACCTGACTTCCCTGAACCATACTCGCGCGACACAGACGAAGGACCGCGTCACGCAGGATGGCCGCTACTTCGTCCGGTGTGTCGAGTGTAGTCTCCTGAGCCTGTCGGCTCAGTGAGTGGGGACCTGTGAGCGTCTCCGCGGTTGCCGGTGGCGAACAGGTGTTGTGACTTTATGGTCTCATTGGGGCAGCGACCGACCTATCCAGACACATATAACCGGCGGTCGTCCCGGTTGCGCGGGCCCTGTGAGCTTCGGGGCTATCGGTGCGGGACCGCTCCGACAGGCTCTTGGGTCCCCAGGTTGTCAACGCACAGGTCATCACGAGGGTCCGTTGTGATGACGAGCACTGCTTCATCAGGTATAATGCCACAAACACCGATGAGAGTCCAGCAAAACATCGGCATTGACCTGTAAACTTTGCGTTGTGCTTTCGAACTCATGATCGACAGAGCACAACTGGAACCAGTTGGGACGAAGCTGAGTGGCGTGGGACTCCGGCTATAGGGGCCGGGCCGGGAAGGCATGCTGCGCCCAGATCGTGGCGGCTCGTCGACAACCACTCCAGGCGGTCGGTGGAGTTCTCTGATGCGTCACACATAGACCGGTATCGCGGGAGGCTGAAACGTGGCATTCTACGTCCTGTCCAAGGTGCTCGCTCCCTTGACGCAGCCGCTGTCCCTAGCGTTGCTGCTTCTGCTGTTGTTCGTCGTCCTGCGCCCACGCCGCCCGGCGGCGGCGTGGATCGTGTTTGGCGTAGCGCTAACAGGGCTGTACGCGGTCTCTACCGACCCGGTGGCGGACTGGCTGGCGGCTCCCCTGGAGAGGCCGTACGCCGACCGTGTGGTCCCCCCCCACATCGACGCGATCGTGGTTTTCGGAGGGTGTCTTGACCGCCGGACCGATGAGGTCGAGCTCCGACTGGATAGCTCGGCAGACCGCCTGGTGAAGGCGGTCATCCTGGCCCGGGAGCATCCCGAGGCGGTGCTGATCTTCTCCGGGGCCCGGGGCGTGATGGGACGCGCGCTCAGCGAGGGCGAGATGCTCCGGCGCCTGGCGCTGCAACTGGGCATTGCCGATGGCCGGATTCGCGTGGAGCCCAATGCAGTGAACACCCGCGACAACGCCCTGCAGTGCCGGGACATACTGGAGCGAGAGCACCTGAGCACCTTCGTCGTGGTGACCTCGGCGATGCACATGCGGCGGTCGATGGCATGTTTCAAGGGCACCGAGCTTTCGCCCATCCCCTATGCAGTGGACTTCCGCAGTCATCCGGGTATGTGGACCGGGTATTCCCTGATGCCTCAGATCTCGGCCCTGTCTGTCTCTAGCAAGGCGTTGCATGAGTACCTGGGGCTTTTGGTCTACCGTCTGCGGGGCATGGCGTGAAGGGAAAGGGCGGCCGGGGTCAAGAGTGAGGCCATTGCTGCCGAGCAGTAGATACCGCTGCCCAAGCGCCCGTGGATCATGGAGGGGCCGGGCGCACCGACGGAGGCCCTCTTAGGGGAGCGAGGCTCTGAAGGTAGTTGGCTGCCTGTTGCCGAACACCGGTTCCGAGTCGGGTTTGGAGAGGTGCTCTGTATGGCCAAGACCAAGACGCGTTGTGTCGGTATACTGACCGCCGGGGGCGACTGTCCCGGGCTGAACGCCGCGATCCGTGGTGTGGGGAAGGCGGCCGGCGGTAAGGGCATCGAGATCGTGGGGATCTACGACGGCTTCCGGGGGCTGGTGGAGAACCGGGCGCGGGTGCTGCGGGGCGAGGACTTCTCGGGGATTCTGGCCACCGGGGGGACGATCCTGGGCACGGGCCGGGACAAGCCTCAGAAGATGGAGATCGGCGGCGGACAGGTGGTGGACATGACCGAGGCGGCCGTGCAGAACTATCTCCGGCTGCACCTGGACTGCCTGGTCTGCCTGGGTGGCAACGGGACTCAGAAGAACGCTCTGCACCTGCAGGAGCAGGGCGGGCTGAATGTGTTGACCTTGCCCAAGACCATCGACAACGATGTGGCGATGACCGAGGTGTCGTTTGGGTTTGACACGGCCCTGAGCATCGCGACGGAGGCCGTCGATCGGCTGCACAGTACCGCCGAGAGCCACCGGCGGGTGATGGTCGTCGAGATCATGGGGCACAAGACGGGCTGGCTGGCTCTGGGTGCCGGTCTGGCGGGGGGCGCCGACGTCGTCTTGATCCCGGAGATGCCGTACGACCCGGATGCGGTGGTGCAAAGCGTCATCGCTCGCGACCGGCGCGGCAAGCGCTTCAGCATCATCGCCGTGGCGGAGGGCGCCTACGCCCGAGATGAGGCGACGGACGAAGGGTCGGCCGGGGGGAAGAAGAAGGGCAAGGGCGGCAAGGCGAGACCGAAGGGCGATCCGGTGCCTGGAGAAGCGGCGGCGCGAGTGGTGCGGTATCTCTCCAAGCGCACGGAGATCGAGGCGCGGGTTACGGTGCTTGGGCATGTCCAGCGCGGCGGGGTCCCCACACCACAGGATCGGCTGTTAGCCACTCAGATGGGAGCGAAAGCGGCGGACCTGCTGGCGGAGGGGAGCTACGGTGTGATGGTGGCGATCCGGGGCACCGACTGCGAGCCGGTACCGTTGGTGGACGTAGCCGGGAAGCTCAAGTCCGTCCCCCCGGACCACCCGTGGGTGCTGTCGGCCCGGCGCATCGGTGTCTGTCTGGGTGACGAGCCCGCGGCGTGCTGAGAGGAAGCGTGACGTCGATCCGGGCACCCCTCACGATGCTGGCCCTCGCAGGGCTCGGCTACCCCGTCTTGGTGCTGTCGGTGGCGTGCCCCCATTGCCGGCAGGCACGATCCGCCCCTGCCGGCGCTGTCGTCTCCCATCCCGGTGGCCGGGGTAGACGTTGGCCCCGGGTCCATGCCCTGTGAGTGCTTGGTACGCCGCCGGTTGAGGCGGATAGGGGCCCGCGGGCCGCACGGGGTGGGCAAGTGGCGGGGCTCACTTCAGCGATCGCACCCACGCCTGCGGAATAGGTGATGCATTTGCCAGACGAGACCGGCGACGCGCGAGCCTCGCGACTTCCCGACCCGAAGGTCCTGGACGATGTGGTCTATCGCATCGTCTCTCTGGGTTTTGGGCTGCTCACTCTGGTGCTGATCTCGGGGGCCATGTGGGCGCAGTACGTGTACCAGAGCTGGTGGAGCTGGGACCCCAAGGAGACCTCGGCCCTGGTGGCGTGGCTGGTCTACGCCGCCTATTTGCACG
>CAYRFY010000505.1:0-6112 GCA_964423635.1 uncultured Armatimonadia bacterium
GCGCCTCTCAGTCTTCGCCGCCTTCGTCCCTCTTCTTCTTGAGCTTCCGCGCCCTGGCCGCCAGCGCGTCTCCGGCCTTCAGCGTCGGAGCCTCCGCGGAGGCAGGCGGCTCGGCCCGCTCTTGTGGGTGCGCCTCACGCGGCGGCACCGGCCGTCCGGGGAAGGCCGTGGGCGGAGCGACGCCCCCGCGGACACGCGCCCCCGGCGGAGCCGGTGTGTGCGGGGCCAGGGGGTCGAGGCCCTCAATCGGCAGCTTCTTGGCGATGCGTTTGCGCAGCTCGCGCCCGAAGTCGCGACGCCTATCGCCGCGGATCGCCACATCGGCCTTTTCCAGCACCTCCGCTCTCTCGGCCGCCGGAAACGCCGTCTCCACCTGTGCCTGTGGCACGATGGGATGGAACACCTCGGGCTCCCGCATGCGCTCCAGGCGTCGCCGCACCGCCTGCTCCAGCCCTATCTCCTGCGCCGCATCGGCCTGGCTCAGGGAGTAGGTGTCCGGGCAGTCGAGCTTCTCCCCATCGCCCAGCAGTCCCTCCAACACCACGATCGCGGCGCTCTTGCTGGGAATCGCGCCCTCGCCGCGCTCCACGTTCCACGTCGTGTATCCCCGTAGCGGCTTGCCTGTGCACACCGGGCAGCCGTCCTCGCAGTCGCAGCGACGCAGGTGGTCCAGCACCCCGGGCATCACGCGATGGATAATCTCGTAGGCCTTCTGGGTGAAGCCCAGCCCCAGTGGGTAGCGCTCGTAGATGAAGACCGTGTTCCACGGCGAGTTCGCACTGCCGATGGTGTGCGAGAAGTCCAGGGTCTGGCAGGTCATGTACATCGGCAGCAGCATGCGGGTGGCGTAGCCGATGCCCCGCAGGCCGCTGTGGGCATTGAGCCCCGACCGGATCACCCGCGCCATCAGATCATCGGGGGGGATGATCCACAGCGCCATGGTCTCCAGCACCCAGGTGGGGAGGTCCAAAGGGTGCTGGGAGATGGCGTCCAGGCTGTAGAAATGTATCTTCTCGTAGGCGGCATTGTTGAAGTGACTGGTGACCTCTCCCCAGCAGACCGTGCCGGTCCCGAAGGGCTTCTCCCGCAGCCGGTGGTCGATGTGATGCACATCGGTGCCCCCCAGCGGCTGGGTGTAGTAGTCCACCTCCACCTTCTGCACCCTGGCGAGGTTTCGCTGCAGGTCCAGCTCCAGCACCCTGTAGGTGTCCCCCTGGTGCATGTAGATGGCCTCGGGATGCAGGAGCGGCTGGGCATCGAACTTGTTTACCTCCCCCAGGGTCTTCCCCGTCTCCACGTCCTCAATCAGCACGTTCTTGTCCGCATGCTCCCGCAGCGAGACCTCGTAGTGCGGCACCTCGGAGGCCGCATGGTACCAGCGGCCCTGGATGTGCCGGACCTTCTGATTGTCCTGCAGGACGCGCAGGACCATGGGCGCGTGGGGACCGAAGGCCGCCGTCTGCCCGTCGCCGATGGGCAGTTCCTGGGCCGCGCAGCGCAGATGCCCGGTGATCACGAAGGGGTTGTCGGGGTCCGTCACCGCCTGCTCGACGGCGCGCTCGAAGAGGTACTCGGGGTGGCTCATCACATACTGGTTCACCGCCGTATCCAGACCCACCAGCACCACCAGCGCATCCTGCTCCCTGCGTCCCGCCCGACCGGACTGCTGGAAGAACGAGGCCAAAGTCCCCGGATATCCCACGATGACGCAGGCGTCCAGCGCCCCCACATCGATCCCCAGCTCCAGGGCCGCTGTGGTGCTCACTCCCATCAGCTCGCCCGAGAACAGCTTCCGCTCGATCTCCCGGCGGTCCTCGGGAAGATACCCGCCGCGATAGGCGGTGATCTTCTCCGCCAGCCCGGGCGCCTCCCGGTTCAGCCTCTCGCCCACATACCGGTGGATCATCTCGGCGGTCATCTTGGCCTTGGAGAAGGTGATCGTCGGCGCCCCCGCCTCCATCAGGCGCGCCATGATCTCGTGGGCCTCCACATTGGCGCTGCGCCGTGACCGCCATTTGCCCTGCCGGACTCGGGGCGGGTTCCACAGCACGTACGTCCGCCGCCCCCGGGGACTGCCGTCCTCCTGTACCAGCCGAAATGCCCGTCCAATGAGGCCCTCGGCGAGCTCCCTCGGGTTGGCGATGGTCGCCGAGCAGGTGATGATCTGCGGCGAGGCGCCGTAGTGCTCGCAGACGCGGCTGAACCGGCGCATCAGGTTGGCCACATTGGACCCGAATATCCCGTTGTAGACGTGGAGCTCGTCGACCACCAGCCAGCGCAGCCGCTGGAGAAAGGACGCCCAGCGGGCGTGCTGGGCCAGCAGCCCCGCATGGAGCATGTCCGGATTGGTGAAGATCACCCCCCCCTGGTCCCGCAGCCTTCGCCGCTCCGGAGCCGGGGTGTCGCCGTCGTACACTCCCGCCACCACATCGCCCGGCCCCGCACAGCGCAGGGCGTCCGAGAACCCACGGAACTGGTCCTGCGTCAGCGCCTTGGTGGGGAACAGCAGGAGAGCGGTGGCGCCGGGGTCGGCAAGCAGCGTCTCGATCAGCGCGATGACGTACGCCATCGACTTGCCCGAGGCCGTGCCTGTGGCGATGACCACGTCCTCGCCGGCCCGCAGGAGGTCGATGGCCGCGGCCTGGTGGCTGTACAGCCGCTGCACGCCCCGATCCTGCAAGAGCCGCCGGACAGGTTCCGAAAGCGGTGAGGAGGTCTCTCGGTACTCGGCCGGGCGCGGCGGCGCCTCGTGGACATGCACGATCTGCCCCGCATAGTCCGCACCACACATGACCTCGGACAGGAAACGCTGGAAGTCCAC
Source organism: uncultured Armatimonadia bacterium (assembly GCA_964423635.1). Classification (GTDB taxonomy): domain Bacteria; phylum Armatimonadota; class Zipacnadia; order Zipacnadales; family JABUFB01; genus CAYRFY01. The sequence continues at coordinate 2,822 of CAYRFY010000505.1, forward strand.
CCTGGGCCCCCGGAGTACCAGTGTTCAGAGAACGGCGACCGGCGGACGGCCCCGGAACACCCGCCCGGCTCCGGGGAGCACTTGCCCCGGCGCGTGCTAGCCCAGCGCCAGGACCAGCAGCTCCGCCAGGGAGACAAGGTCCAGCAGGTTGTGCTCCAGGACGGACAGCATCTCAGTGGCGTCTCCCGTGCGCACGAACCGGTGGTAGGCGTCCGGAATGTCCCTTCCGGGGATGTCGTCTTCCCGGGGCTTGTGCCCCAGCACGTGCTGCTCCAGCGTCTGCAAGCGGCAGTCGGGAACGGCGCCGCGCCAGATGCGCCGGCTCTCGTGGAGCAGGTCCAGATGGCCGGGATTGAGCTCGAACGGTACCCCCGTGGCCGCGGCGCGCATCCGCACATAGGGCCAGTCATACGACTTCCCGTTGAAGGACACCAGCACCCGGTGGGACTTCGCCCGCTGCAGGAAGGCCGAGATGACCGCGGCCTCCTCCCCGTAGTGCCGGGCAAAGAACTGCCGGACCAGCAGGTCGCCGTCTTCCCACGTCATCGCACCGATCAGAAACAGCGGGGTGCTCTGCAGGCCGGTGGTCTCGAGGTCCAAGAAGAGCAGGTCCTCGAGGGTGACCCGGTCCCGGCCGATCAGCCGCCCCAGATGCGTGCTGAGGGCACACCTCCCCTCCTCCATCGCCGTGGCCAGACTCTCGACCACCCCGGCCGCCTCAGAACCACGGTCGGAGACCGCAGTCTGGATGACATACGCCGCCGTCCCCAGAGCCGTAGGCAGCTCGGTTCCGACCGTCTTGTCCTCCAGGTGCGCCGGCGCCGTAGAGCCTTCGCTCGTCCCGGTTGGCGCAAGCGGTCTCTGAGCACCCCCGGCTCTCGCCCGCCGTCGCAAGTCCTGGGTGCGCAGCACCTGCGGCGCCGGCTTCTCCGCGGGCGGAGGTGCCGACGGCGGCGCCTCCGGGCGCGAGGCATTCGGGCCCGACCGTCGCAGCTTCGAGAGCTTGCGGCTGATCTCCCGCATATCCGACCTCAGACGGTCCTCGCGATGGAAGCCGTCGCCACCCTCCGACTGCGGTTTATCGCCCAATGCTGAGCCCTCCGGGGCATCATCCTGCCGTATAGCCGGCTCCATTATAGGCGCCCCGAAGAGCGTCGAGCAAGCACAATGTGCGATCGTCCGTTCCTACGAACATACTGGGTCTACCGCCGCCCCGGGGTGCCGGCCGCCCTGCCCGGCGGCCACGCACGCAGGACACCCGCCGAGGTCCGCGGAAACCTCCGTCTACGTGACTTCCAGGAGGTGTCTTGTGTCAAGGTACTTCGCACTCGTCTGCCCGGTCTTCGGCCTCATATGGTCCTGTGCATCGGCCATGGATCTCGACGACTCCGGCGAGCCGTGGCTGCTCAATGCGGTCGGTGTGACCCAGGAGGTCCCGGCACCCTTTGAGAAGCTCTCCTCCGCCGGCGATACCGTCTCCTGCTGGGGTCGGAAGTACGAGCTGGGCGGCCTTTTGCCCCGGCAGATCTCCAGCCGGGGCGAGCCGCTGCTGGCCGGGCCGATGCGCCTGATCTTCGCTCCCGCCGGGGGACCGGCTTCGCCCGTGGTCGGTCAGGGCCGCATCGGGCTCGTCCGCGATGACAGGGCCGGCTTCAGCGGCCTGGCGCAGATCGGCCCTGTGGGCATCTCGGCTTCCGGCTGGCTGGAGTACGATGGGCTGATGCAGTTGAAGCTGGCGGTGAGAGCCGACGCCCCGCTCACGGTGGACACGCTGGCCGTTGAGATCCCGCTCAGGCCCGAGGTCGCCAGGTACTTCCATGTCAGCAGCCAATGGGGCAAGTACATCTACGACAGGGTCGGCGCCGAGCCGGACTGGCGCTTCCAGTCGGACTGGCAGGCGCTGACATGGATCGGCGATGATTACCGGGGCCTGACCTTCGTCACCGAGCGCCCCTCCGCCTGGACGGGGCCCGCGGACGAGGCCCTGCGGATCGCCAGGCAGGACACGGCGGTGGTGTTCCGGGCCAACCTCATCAATGAGCCCACCCTCATCGAGGGCGAGCGCAGCTACACGCTGGGGCTGCAGGCCACTCCCGGCAAGCCGCTACCGAAAGGCGGGCACGGGCGCCATCCCGGACAGGGAGGGGTCTCCGTCACACCGGAGATCGCGCGCAGTGCCCGGGAGCAGGGGCAGACAATCGCCCTGATCTGGCACAGCGACTGCAAGTGGTTCAGCTACCCACAGCCCGCGGAGGCCGAGGCCTTCCGGGCCGCCGTGCGCACCTACCACGACGCCGGCATGCGGGTGGTGGTCTACATCACCCTCTCCGGGACCGGGCCCGAATCCCAGGTGTTCAAGCGCAATGCGGACCAATGGCGTATGGAAGACGGGGGCAGGCCGCTGTTTGGTGAGGAATCTGTGGAGAGCCGGGGCCACGGCATGGTCAGCACATGTCCCGCCGGCACCTATGCCGACTGGCTGGTGTGGGCGGTGGACCAGGCGATGGCGCAGTTCGATCTGGACGGCGTGTACATCGACAACGCCGGGCCGTACTACTGCGATAACCCGCGCCACGGCTGCGGCGGCGTCGAGGGCCGCAGGTACCCGTATTTCGCCAACCGCGACCTGCACAAGCGGCTCTGGACGGTGGTGCAGACGCGCAAACCCGGCCGCGGCATCATCTGGGAGCACAACAGCCGCACCTCCAACAGCCTCAACCTGACCTTCGTGGACATCTACTCCGACGGTGAGCACTTCCGGGTCAAGTCCGAGGGCACCCCGGAGCAGATCACCCGCACACTGCTGGACATCACCGCCACCGGCAGACAATGGGGTGCTCAGCCGTGCTTCTTGCCCTCGGCCCTGAACCTGCGGGAGCAATACACCGACTGGCTCTTGGCGAGACTCTTGCCCTTCGGCAATGTGCTCATGTCGCAACGGAGCTGGATGGACTATTCCCGGCTCTCCCCCGTGCTGCGGGCCAGACTGGACTTCGGCCTGGATAGCAGACAGGTGGAGTGGTTCACTCCGGAGGCGCCACCCCAATGGCTGGTAGTCCGGCCCGACACGCTCCTGCTGGGGGCCTACGTGGCGCCGGACGGCGCCGTGCTGGCCACGATCGGCAATCCCACCGCGGACAAGGTCGCCGCCCGCATCGACCTGACGCCCGTCGCCGCTCAGCTCGGCGGCGAGGTCGAGGTCACCGACGCCCTGACGGGAGTCTACTGCCCGCCGATCGGCCAGACCCTTGTGCTCACGGTTCCGGCCGATTCCTTCCGCGTCATCCGCAT
>CAYRFY010000506.1:0-6110 GCA_964423635.1 uncultured Armatimonadia bacterium
TGCGACGGGCAGCCCGTCCTCATCGACGCCGGCGTAGAGCGCTACACGGCCAAGACCTTCAGCCCGCAGCGATACGAGATCTGGACGATGCAGTCGGCCTACCACAATCTCCCCACCATCGGCGGCGTACAGCAGGTTCCGGGACACACGCGCGCGGCCGCGGAAACTCACTACGAGATGGACGACTCTGTCGCCCGGCTTTGTCTCGACATCGCGCCGGCGTACCCAGAGGAGGCCCAACTGCGCCGCTGGTACCGCACCTGCGAACTGCGTCGCGGAACGCAGGCGGCTGTGGTCGTCCGCGACCGCTTTGAGCTGGCGGAGGCCATGCCCGTGACACTCAGCCTCATCACCCCGCGCGAGCCCACGCTCGAGGCTGAGGGCAGGCTGAGGCTACCGGGCACCACCGATGCCGTCGTGTCCTTCGACGCCACGGCTCTGGAGCCGGTGATTGAGACCATCGACATCGCCGATGAACGTCTGCAACTGGCCTGGGGAGGACGGCTGTACCGCGTGCTGCTCGAGAGCCGGGAGCCGATGGACAGCGGGGACTGGGAGCTCTGGGTAGAGGCGGGATAGGAAGCCCGCGGCCCAGGTATCTGATCCGCCGTGGAACCCGGGAATGGAGACCAGACCATGCGCGCATATGCAATAGCATCAAGCTGCTGTGTCGTGACCGTGCTTTGGCTCGCCCAGGCCCCGGCCGGCGCCTGGGGGCCCCATCCGGCCATCACTTAAGCGGCCCTGGACGTGCTGGCACGGAGCGAGCAGGCCCGGGAAGTGCTGGGCGCGGAGTTCGACCAGCTCCCCAACTACGCCTGGATGCCCGACACGCGGGGCCAGGACTTCCCAGCTTACTATCCCGACGACTATCTGCTCATTCGCGCGTTTCCCACCCACGCCGGCCACGCCATGCCCGGCGTCGCCGAGACCTATGAGCCCTATTTCCGCCGGGCGCTCCAGGCGCTGCGTACCGAGACGCCGATGAACGCCTGTCGCCAGATCGGTGCGCTCATTCACTTCGTCGAGGACAGCGGCGCGCCACCTCACGCTCGCCCCATCTCCGAGCACCACGGTCCGTTGGAGAACTGGGTCAAGGCCGGGGAGATCGATATCGAGGGCTACAGCCCGCAACTGCTGGGGGCCGACGACGACGCTGCCGTTGCCGGGCTGGAGAAGCGGATGGAAGAGCTTGTCGCCTTCTCCATCCTCCGCGCCGACAGGGCGCTTCCGCTCGTTCAGAGCGGCGAGGCCGGGCGTGAGGAAGTGGAACCGATCATCCTCGAATCGGCGCTGGAGAGCGCCCGGGCCGCAGCGGACGTGCTACACACGCTGTTTTCGCTGGCCCTGGCACCCGGCGAAGATAGTGCCACGCTCCGTGGTACCATCACCGCCGCGGCGTTCCATCCCGACAACGCCAAACGCAACCAGAAGGCAGCCCGCGTGGTGCTTCTCGACGGCGACAGGTACGACGCTCTGGTGGGCGCGGGGAAGACGGCCCTCTCCCTCGCGGACGCCGCCACCGACTACGGCACCCTGGCGCCATCGGACCCGGAACTCCCCGCGGGAAGCTGGAGCGGCCGCTACTCCTTCCGCAACCTGCCCGCAGGCAAGTACCGCGTGCTGGCCTACCGGACGGGATCGCGCTTCCATGTGTCCGAGCCGGTGCTGCTGAACGAGAACGGCACATCCACCTGCGACCTCACGCTCCCGGGCGCCGAGCCGGCGGGCAACATCATCCAGAACCCCGACGGCACCCTCAGTTACCTGACGCAGGGCCCCGACCGCTGGCAGCGGTCCGGTACCCGCTGGCTGAGCTCTCAGTCCGGTCTGGACAACGGCGTCTCCTACCGTTGCGGCGCTGTCCTCAAGGACCCGGAGGCCACGGTGAGCTTCCACTTCGCTCGGATCATCGGCGGCGAGCCCAGGACCCTCGAGCTGTCCCCCGGAGGCGCGGAGCAGGTGTTCGTCTGCGACGAGTCCGGGCTCTCGGTCATCGTCGAGGTGGACACCGCCCTGCCTCTGACAGAGGCCATTGAGCGGGTGTGGGTGGTGCCAGAAGACTGATGCTCGCGCGCGGGGCCAGAAGCCGCCTCAGACGGCCGGCACGTCCCCTGCAGGCCGACATGCAGACACCGCTTCCCAAAACCGGGCATCACCCAACGCCCGGGCAAGACGCCATCTGGCGCGATCACGGCGCCGCCCGCCGCCGCGGCAGTCGCCGACGGGTAACTGACGGGGCCCGCCATGAGGCATGGCCCTCCCTGAAGCCATGCGTCGCGCGGCTCATTGGAGAGTGAGACCACAATGGCAATCCGCACCTTCGGACCATTGGTCGTGGGGGCGCTGTTGGCCTCAGGGACCGGGGCCCACGCCCTGCCCCTGGCAGACGGTGGTCAGGCGAAGCTCCTGATCGTCCCGGCACCGGACGCGATCCCGGCTGAAGAGACCGCGACCAGGGAACTGGCGTCATACCTTGAGAAGATCACCGGCGCACAGTTCACCGTGACCGGCGACGAGCGCTCCGAGGCGCAGCCGCGCCTCCTCGTCGGTCCTTCCCGGGCCGTCCGGGAGATCCTGGGCGATGCGCTGGTGGACTCGCTGGGCCCCGAGGAGATACTGATCCGCACCGTAGGCGACGATCTGGTGCTCTGCGGGGGACGGCCTCGCGGCACGCTGTACGCGGTCTACACCTTCCTGCAGGATATTCTGGGATGTCGCTGGTACGCGGCGGATGCCGAGGAGGTGATCCCCCACTGCGAGACGATAGATGTAGGCGACCTCGATATCCGCTATCGTCCGCCCTTCGAGTTCCGCCAGCACTACACCGAGGCCACCAGGGACCCTGTGCTGGCCGCCCGCCTCCGCCAGAACGGGCGCGAGTTCGCGGAGGCCATCCCGCCGGAATACGGCGGGAGCGTCACCATGGGCGGGGCCCATACATTGCGGCGCCGGTTCCTCAAGCCCGAGGACCACTTCGAGGCCCATCCCGACTGGTTCGCCCTGGACAAGCCCGGAGGGCAGCGCACGGCGGCCGCGATCTGCTTCACCTCCGCCGGCGCCCGGGAGCAGACCGCCCGTGAGGTCCTGGCGCACCTGGACGAGAACCGCGATACGGACATCATCTCCGTGAGCTGCGATGACAGCAATGCCCTGTGTCACTGCGAGGCCTGCAGCAAGCTGCGCGAGACCGAGGGCGGCGAGTCCGGCCCCCTGCTGGACTTCGTCAACTCCGTGGCGGACGCCGTGGCGGCCAAGTACCCTCACGTGAGGGTCGGCACGCTGGCGTACTGGCACACCGACCGGCCGCCGGCCACGATCGGACCCCGGCCCAACGTGCTCATCCAGTTGGGGGTACTGGACCGCAACCACAAGCACGCTATCCCCGACGTGCCCCACTTCAGCCGCTATGTCAAGCGCTGGGGCGAGCTTGCCCGGCACCAGTACATCTGGGACTACGACCCCCACTTCGCCAACTTCATCCAGCCCCACCCGAACCACTTCATCGCGGGCCAAAGCCTGCGCTTCTACCGGGATCATGGAGTCACGGGCGTCTTCACGCAGGGCAGTTGGGGCAGCACGGGCGAGTTCATGCACCTGCGCGCGTGGGTGACGGCGCAGCTCATGTGGAATCCGGGCCAGGACGAGCGCGCCCTGGTCACCGAGTTCCTCGAGGGCTACTACGGGGTCGCCGGGATGTATCTGCTGCAGTACCTGGACCTGCTCAACGCCGCTATCCACCGCGACCCGGGCCTGTGGCTGGGCGTCTACGACGCCACCACGCGCCACTGGCTCTCGCTGGAGGACCTCAACGCCGCCACCCGGCTCTTCGATGCCGCCGCGGCCGCCGTGGCCGCGAATCCGACACTGTCCTTCCGCGTGCGCCGGGCACGGCTCGCAATCGACGTGGTGTGGATCGAACGCTACCGGGAGCTGCGTCAGACCGCGGTCCGTGAAGGGCGGGCCTTCCTTGGCCCCGAGGACCCATACGCCGCCGTGGAGGTCGTCGCCCGCAACGAGTTTGGGACGAGCACCTACCGTGAGTGGGCGGACCTGGGCCAGTACGTAGGCAAGCTCAGGGACCTGTTTCCGGCCCGCCGCGGTGCGGCACCGCCGGAGTGCCAGAAGCTGCCTGCATGGGCCTGGGAGGAGATCCAGGAGGACCGACTGACGGTGACGCCCGAGACCGCCGCGACCGTCGTGGAAGACGAAGCCGCCGGCGACGGCAAAGCCCTGCGGCTCGAGGGCCCCGCCCCCAGTCTGGAGGGCCGGTTCAAGCTGCCGCAGCATCTCGCCGGGCGCTGGCGTGCCTACGCCGTGCTCCGCGCCGAAGCCGATGGAGAGCAGGAGAGCGCCGTCGTGGCTGGTATCTACGCCTGGAACAGACCGGACGGCGGGGCCGGCGAGGTTAGCCGCGTGGTGGTGCCCGCCGGCGGGGAATACAGAACCGTAGACCTTGGGGTACACCGGCTGGAGAAAGACGCCACCATCCAGGTCCAGCCCAACGGAGCCGGGGCCTACGGCCGCGTGGCGGCCACCCTCATCGACCGGCTCTTCCTGGTACGGGCTGAATGAATGCCGCGGTCACACCGGTGCCCGATGCCCTCAGCCGGTGACGCGCGGCCCACCGGCCGAGCCGCACACCGACTCTGTCGTCTCGACAGGAGAACGGATAGGGGCACCCCTCGGAGGGTGCCCCCAAACCCATCGCGAGCATGCTACTGCCCCAGCTTGTCCATTGCCCTCTCGCCGCCCCACTTGGCAACGATCTCATCATCCAGCCTGTCCGCGGTGGTCGCGACGGCCATCACCGAGGCTTTGAGCTCCTCGCGGTCGCAGGTCGAGCCCACGATCGAGTGCTCGAAGAAGATGTCCCCATCACCGTCGACGCCGAAGGCGCCGAACCTCATGCGGTCATTGGCGGTGAGCAGATACTGCATCAGGTCCGGTGTCAGCTCAACGTTCATCACCACATAGGCCCGGGTGCAGATGGTGGCATCGTCGTCGCCCCACGGGTAGACGGCCACCTGAGCGATCGCCGAGCCGACGCCGACCATCACGACCGGCCGATCATCGCTGACCATCGCGAAGTCGCCGAAGACATCCTTGACCATGGGCGCGATCTTCTCGAAGCACTGCTTCTGGGGCTCTGTCAGATTGTCCACGGTGTGCCCTCCCTATCGTGATTCAGCCCTCTGATACGCATATCCCGTCCTCACCACAGCAGACCCGAAGCCTGCGCGTCACCCTCGCCGGGCCGCCGGGGATGTGCTCGCGTAGCTTGGGCGCCAGCTCGTCGTCCAACAGGCGCTCGCATTCTCTCTCGTTGCACGCTCTTGTCGTGGCCCGCGATAGCCAGTCGATGAAACTGTCCTCCCAGATGATCTCCAGCCCATGCTCTCGATAGCGCTCGGACAGCACGGTCACGATGCCCCGCACCCCCTGCCGCCCCGCGCCGCCCGTGGTCGTGCCTCTCTCGAAGCAGACCACGTCGCACTGGTCCACAAGCTCCGAACCCAGCACTTCCTCCGCAGTGGCGCGGGCATCGCCGTGTGCATCCCCGGGCTTGGCGTTGAAGCCAATGCGCACCTCACTTGCGACCTCGGCCTGAGCCGTCAGCAGCACGATGGCATCGCTCACATGGATACGCCGTCCCTGGGCGTCGGTGAAGAAGCCCTCCGCGATAGCGCGGGCTACCGCATCACGCACACAGGGATGGCAGGCGTCGATGCGGTCCAGGCGCAGGACGGCCCAGGGCGTCTGGAGCAGCGCGTGAATTGGCAGCGTATCTCCATAGCCCACGTACCCGGCCGAGGAGCCCAGAAGACGGTTGATATCCTCGGCGTGAGGCATCTGTCCCAGGTCGATGTGGACGACGCGGCCGGGACTACCAAACAGCTCGGCGGCCAACAGACCCGCCAGGTCCGAGGCCGTCCCGCGGGCGGCATCCATCAGCAGTAGCACGGCATTGGGGCGCCTCGGACGTATGTCCAGCCCGCGGGTGGTCACCTGCAGGCGATCCACCACCGCATCGGCGTCCTCCGCCGTCAGCAGTCCTGCGTCGGCGATCTTGGCCTGCAGCTCGCTCAGCCGCGGCGCCTGTTCCACGG
>CAYRFY010000507.1:0-3796 GCA_964423635.1 uncultured Armatimonadia bacterium
CGGCCGCACCTCTATCGCATCCGCTCCCACTCCGGCCCCTTCTCCGGAGTGCCCTGCACGGTGAGACGGATGACGGTGTCGGAGCGGTCCATGGCGTGGAGCGGCAGGCCACGGATGAACAGCCTGTCGCCGGCCTGACGGAAGGTCAGCTTCGCCCCGCCGGCCAGGAGCACCGCCGAGCTGACCTTGTTGGCGATCCCCGTGACGCAGAGCTGGGTCCCCGGCCACTTGTCCACGTGCAGGTATACGTGCTTGCCCCTGACCGTGGTCTCATGGCAGTTGCTCCATTCGAAGGGCGAGCGGGTGGTGCTGTAGATCGATTCGGAGTTGGTCTTCATCCAGCGCCCGATGGCGTGGAGGCGCTCCACGGCTTCCTCCGGGAAGCTGCCGTCGGGGCGGGGACCGACGTTGAGCAGCAGATTGCCGCCGCCGTGGCAACACTTCACCAGCGCGCGGAGGATGTTGTCCGCCGACTTGTAGTTGGCGTCGCCGGCGTGATAGCCCCAACTATCGCACATGGTCATGCAGGCTTCCCAGGGCCGTTCGGAGGGGGTGATGTGCTGCTCGGGGGTCTCGAAGTCCTCAGGCAGGTGGCAGCGGTTGTTGATGAGGATGTGGGGCTGCAGCTCGCGGACCTCGCGATTGATCCGTTCCGACTTCCAGCCCTCCGCATCGTACGGCCACGGTCCGTCATACCACAGGATGTCGATCTTCCCGTACTTGGTCATCAGCTCCCGGATGTGCCCGTGGATGGTGTGGATGAACCAGCGATGCCCGGCGTCATTGCCGCGCATCCCCGCCATGTAGTCCGGGTGGTGCCAGTCGGCCCAGGAGTAGTAGATCCCAACCTTGAGGCCATGTCTGCGACAGGCTTCCACGTACTCGCCGATGTAGTCACGCCCGGCCCCGGTCCGCGTGGCGCAAAACTCCGTGCCGGCGGCGTCCCACATGCAGAAACCGTCGTGGTGCTTGGCGGTCATCACCATGTACTTCATGCCTGCGCTCGCGGCCATGTGCGCCCATTCCCCGGGGTTGTACTCAGTGGGGCGGAACTCGTCGGCCAGCTCCTCGTACTCGCTGACGGGGATACGCTCGCGGTTCATGGCCCATTCGCCCCGTCCCAGAACCGAGTAGATGCCCCAGTGGATGAACATGCCGAATCTGGCCTCCAGCCACCACTTCATCCGCTCTTCTCGCTGCTTGTCGGTTTCGGGCATAGCAGTTCCTCCCTGGGTCCAGGATGGTTGCAGGTGATCCAGCGGCGCCGGCGTGTCATCACCATTGCGTAACGAGCGCCTCGCGGGTCGTCCGCCGTCCGTTGGTTGCCGTTTGCCCTCAGCCGTCCGCCGTTTGCCCTCAGCCGTTGGCCCTTGCCAGACCCGGCCCTCCTACTCCGGCACCAGCAGCCCCTCGCAGAACTCCCCCAGGTCCTCCCCGTTGACGACCACCCGCAGGGCCCACACCGTCTGCTGCCAACGGTTCAGCCCTGAGCCCGCCGTCAGAGTCAGCGGAACCCGCGCGTGCTCCTTGGGCCCCATTTCCACTTCCAGGGAGGCCAAAGAGGCACCGACACCGGCGGGCAGGCACGGCGTGATCTCAAAGCGGGCGGCTGCATTCAGCGGGTTATCGATGCGGACCTCCACGGGCATCCTGTCGGCGAAGACGCGATGGTACGGATAGATGGAGACGAACATCGGGTCGATGCCGAGGGTCGGGTGCTGCCGACCGACCAGGGCCCGCAGCGAGTCGTGGAAGGCCTGAGCGTGCGCCGGGAACTCGTTGCAGGCCTCCTCGCTGATGGGCCACGGGTGCACGTGGGCCGCCGCCAACAGGCGGGGTTGATAGCGTGGCAGGAGCCCCGCGCCTACCAGATAGCCGCGGTCCACATCGAACCGATTGCGCCAGTCCGGGTTCGTGGGGCGGAGACGCTCCGCTCCGGGCTCCCAGTACAAAGCATCGCCGGAAAGCAGCACCATCTGCCCGTCCACTTCGCAAAAGTACACCGCATGGTACTGCGTCTGACTGGGGAAGAAGTGCGGGTAGATGCGGTACTGGTTGCGCCACAGATACGGCTCGCCGTCGCGCAGGACCACATCTACCTCGAGCGGACGGTCGTGGAGGCAGTTGAGCGCGTAGGCCCGGGGGTTTTTCAGGACATCCACCATGCACTCGTGGGCCGCCAGCCGCGTGCCGTAGCGCTTCTTGAGCCACTCAAACCCCATGACGTGGTCATCGTGGGGGTGGGTGATGAAGGCGATATCGACGTTGCGGATGCCCTTCTTGGCGAGGGTCTTGTGAAAGCCCTCGGGGTAGCCGCTGCCGGTGTCGAAAAGCGCGGCATTGCCGTCGTCGTCGACCAGAGCGTACTGGATGAGATTCGTGGCGCCGCGCAGGTGGGGAGTGATGGGATCGAAGTTGGACACATGGCCCGGCGGCTGATCGGGCCAGATCAGCCGCCAGCGCTCCCAGAACTCGTCGATACGCGCGAGCAGCGTGGTGGCCGCGGCCACCACGTTCTCCACCCCCAGGATCGGCTCCCCATGCGAGGGTAGCACGCCGTCGATGTCACCGGATGCCAGCCACCCCACCGCACGCCGCACTGCGTGCAGCCCCTCCATGAAGTTGTAGTTCCGCTGCAGCTCGTAGACGGAGTGCAGCGTACCGTCGGCCTGCAGGATGTCGCCGGAGATCAGGTAGCGCTTGCCGTCCTCGATCACGAGGTACCCCATCCCGCCGGGGGTGTGCGCGCCGATGTGCTGGGCGTAGACGTAGGGCTTTTGCCAGTTCACCAGCTCCCCGTCGCGCAGGGAGTGCGAGACCTTGATGGACTGACGCGGTGCCAAGAAGGACTCGTAGTCGGCATATCCATGCTCTACGGCCAGGGAGGACCACACTCTCGAGGCCAGGGACATGTGGGGCACATCCTCCGCCCCGATCGCCACGGGGAGGCCGGGGTGGTCGCTGTGCCCGGAGGTCCGGTCGCGACGGAAGTCCGTCTGGATGACCAGCTCGGGTTCCGCGTAACCCTCGGCCTGCAGGACATCCAGCACGGCGCCGCTGCCCAGATCGAACAGGCCGACGCTGCCGTCTTCCCAGCGCAGGACGTACACGTTGACCGCGTCGCGGAACAGGCGAATGCTCGGTGTGATGGGTGTCAGGAGAGACGGCACATCGCATCGTCCTCTCAGCGTCCCGGGTTGTCAGAGCCGATCAATAGCTTCGCCCGTCTCTCGCCGCCGACCTTCCAAACGCCGCGCGTGCTGCCATCGCCGGCCTTCGGCGCAAACCCGCGCAGGTGTGCACCGGGCCTGTGTGGAACTGTGGTCCAGGCCCGGCCGCGCCCATGCGCGCAGGCCGCGCGTCGCGGTCAAAGTCTGTCGACCCATAGCGCTAAGAGAGCACAATAGAGGTGACCTGCATGTCCCAGCAGCGCCAGGCGAAGCTCGCGTTCATCGGTTGCGGCGGTTTCGCCACCGCCTCCATCTTCCCCAACATCCACATGGTGCCTGAGATCGACCTCGTCGCCGTATGCGACCTGGATGAAACCAGGGCCCAGCGCAATGCCCGGAACTTCGGCGCCCGCCGTGTCTATACCGACATGGAACAGATGCTGGACAAGGAGGAGCTGGACGGCGTCTTCGTGATCGGCCCGGCTCCCCAGCAGTACCAACTGGCGCCGCACGTGCTGCGCCGCGGCATCCCCGTCTACGTCGAGAAGCCGTCGGCCAATACATCCGCCGAGGCCAAGGAACTCTGCGATATCGCGGCGGCCCACAACACCTGGGGCCAGTGCGGG
>CAYRFY010000507.1:3806-6100 GCA_964423635.1 uncultured Armatimonadia bacterium
AGCGCTTCGCGGACATCTACAAAATGGCCAAGGACATCATCGCCCGCGATGAGTTCGGACCGGTCCACAAGGTCTCCGCCAAATTCGCCCAGGGACCCTATCCGCAGATCTGGGGGATGGACTCGGCCAAGAGGTCCATGCTTGTGGGCCAGCTCTGCCACATGTTCGACCTCATCCGCTTCTTCGGCGGAGACGTCAAGACCGTTCAGGCGCTCTACCACGAGGCCACGCCCACGCAGTTTGCCTACCTTGTGAACCTCCAGTACGAAAGCGGCGCCGTGGGCCAGCTTGACGTCAACGGTATCGAGCACAAACTGGGATTCCGCGACATCAATGAGGTCCTGCACGTCACCGGTTTCGAGAGCTACCTGGAATGCCGGGACATGCTCTATCTCACCTGGCAGGAGCCGGAGGACTTCACCGCCGTCGCGCCCCACGCAGGGCGGTACGTGCGCGAATTCCGGCCCACCTGGACCGGCGTCTCCAACTCCAGGGCGACCTTCGGCTATCTGGGCGAGGTGCGCCACTTCGCCCAGCGCTGTCTGGGCCTGGTAGACGACGGCCCCGACCTGCACGACAGCTACAAGTCCCTCCAGATCGGAGAGGCCATCTACGACAGTGCCCACGGGGCAGGGGTCGTGACAATCCAGGAGTGAGGCCCCGGGCTCCCCGGCCGCGCCACGATCCAAAACGGCCCTGATCTCGGCCCTTCCTTTGGCGGTGCGGCCGCTCAGCCGAGGGGTGAACGACAACGGCGACGGCGCTGATTTCGCCCCTCCCCCGACCCCTCCCCTTCGCGGTGCGGCCGCTCAGGAGAGGGGTGAACGACAACGGCGACGGCGCTGGTTTCGCCCTTCCGCCGGCGTCTACTGGTCAGGCGAGGCGAACCACGCTCCGAGACTTGGCTCAGCGGCCAATAGCGCTGCACAACCTGCGAAACCCGTGACATGGAGGCGGCAACATGCGTCAGCTCGACCACTACGGAATGCCCACCGACGAGAAGCACGACAACGAGGTCTGGGTCGAGGCCACAAGAGTCTGGGTCACCAGCCCCGACGACAGCCCCAAGCGCATCGAGTATCTGCGATACGAACCCGACAGCCCCGTCACAGGCCCCATCCGCGAACAGCCGCACATCGCCTTCCGAACCGATGACCTCAAGCGCGAGATCGAGGGCCTAGAGGTCATCCTCGGCCCCTTCAACCCCTATGAGGGGCTGGAGGTCGTGTTCGTCATGAAGGACGGCGCGGTGTTCGAGTTCATGGAGTATGCACAGGACAAGGCCTAGGTGACGCCTGAGAAGGGAGACAGCATCATGCCACTGACCGGCAAGGTCATTCTGCTCACCGGAGGCACCTCCGGGATCGGCGAGGGCTGCACGCGCTACTACGCCGAGAAGGCAGCGAAGGTCGTGTTCGCCTCCAACCAGGAGGCCGAGGGTAAGGCGCTGGAGAGCGAGTTGCAGGCCAAAGGTCTGGCCGCCCGCTTCGTGCCTGTCGATGTCCGCGACGAGGCCAGCGTCGGGAGCATGGTGGACAAGGCCGTTGAGTACTACGGGCGCATCGACTGTCTCCACGCCAACGCCGGCGTCTGGCGCGAGGGAACCGTGGAGCAGTTCACCGAGGATGACTTCAACTTCGTGATGGGCATCAACGTCAAGGGCACCTTCCAGACCGTGAAGCAGGTGGTGCCGGTTATGAAGAAGCAGGGCAAGGGCGTGGTGGTCATCACCACCTCGGTGGCGGCCTTCGTGGGCTTCCCCGCCCACGCCCTGTACTGTGCCTCCAAGGCCGCGCTGGAGGCCTTCATCCGCTGCATGGCCACCGACTACGCCGGCGTCATCCGCACGGTCGGGGTCTGCCCGGGGACCATCGACACCCCCATGCTGGCGGCGACCTGCGCCGGCTGGGACACGCCCAAGGAGGAGCTGTACGCCGAGGTGGCCAAGAAGATCCCGGTGCGCCGCCTGGGTGTGCCGGAGGATATCGCCAAGGCGGCGGCCTTCCTCATGAGCGATGACGCCGAGTACATCAACGGCGTCTCCCTGCCCCTGGAGGGCGGGACGATGGCTCTGCCGCCGTGGTAGTCGGAGGGTTCGCTCTGCCGACGGCTGAAAAAAAGACGGGGCCCACGTGGGCCCCGTCTTCGAGTTCTGCAGCGGTGTCCAAGGGTGTCACCGCAGGCGGTGAAGAGCAAAACCTCCCCGCTGCGCAGCCGGCGACAAGCCTACAGCCGACGGCGGCGGGCCTGGAGAGCCTGTCGGCTAAGTCAATTGGGCCGCCTACGTGCCTCGT
>CAYRFY010000508.1:0-6086 GCA_964423635.1 uncultured Armatimonadia bacterium
CTCCCGGGCCACCGAGATGTCGGCCTTCCCCAATCCTCTGGTCAGCGCCCGCGCAATCGTCTGCTCCAGCAGATCGATGCACTTGTCGGGCAGATAGCGATTCTTGAAGAACCGCACCGAAGCCTGCAGGATCCAGTCCAGCACTTCGTCGTCGACGGTGACGTGGCGCAGTCTCTGCAGGTCATCGCGCACGGAGCTGAGCACCACACGGGCCTGCTCCAGGGTGATCTCCTGCACGCGGACCGGCTGGAACCGGCGCTCCAGCGCGCGGTCGGGCTCGATCCACTTGCGGTACTCCTCATCGGTGGTGGCCGCGATGCAGGCCATGTCTCCCCGGGCCAGAGCGGGCTTCAGCAGACTGGCGGCGTCCCCGGTTCCCATTCTCCCCCCCGCACCGATGAGCGAATGCAGCTCGTCTATGAACAGAATGACGCCCGGCTGTCGAGCTTCATCCAGCAGGCTCTCCAGGCGCTTTTCGAACTGCCCCGCCATGCCGGCGCCGGCCACCACACTCGAAGGTTGTACCGCCAATACCCGGCAGTCGCGCAGAGGCTCGGGGACATCACCGGCAACGATCCTCTGGGCCAGCCCCTCCACAATCGCCGTCTTGCCCACCCCGGCGGGTCCGACCAGAGCCGGATTGCGCTTTGTTCGCCGGCAGAGCGTCTCGATCACCAGGCTCGTCTCTTCGTCCCTCCCCACCACGGGCAGAAGCTTCGCCTCGGCGGCCTCCCTGGTCAGGTCGCGACCGAACTTGTCGATCGTCGGTGTCGCCGGTGCGAATCCGGTGGCACCCCGGGCGCAGGCCGAGCCTGCGCCCGGGGTGCCACCGGGCGTCGGCGCCACGCTCAGGCTGGCCGCGACCAGGATGGTGGCCGCGACGTCGGTCTCTGTGCCCTGCGGTGCGCCACGGTCCGCGGCCCTGGCCTCGGCCCTGGACACCAGGTCATCGGCGCAGAGCTCGGAGCCAAAGTCCCCCTGCGACAGCAGGTCGTCTACCCGCCGACGTTCCGCCGTCGGGTCTATTCCCGCCAGCCGCTGGGCCATCGGTCCATGTCGCTCCAAGAGCGCCGCCAGCCAGTGGTTCACCCCCGGGACATCGGCGCCCCCGGCCGTGGCCAGTTGTACCGCTCGCCGCACGATCGCCTGCGCGCCTGATGAGAGCTGCTTGAGAGCCTCGTTATCCGCCAAAGAGCGTTCCTCCTGAATCTGGTCCGCGACAGGTCCGGGGTGGCCCTGAGCGCGGGATTCGCGGCTCGCGAGGGCTTAGTGCGCAAGACGCGACTCCCTACCGACGCAAATGTGGCGGGCGACAGGTACACCACCCGCCCGCCCGCCACACGTTTCAGTGCAGAGCGTCCGCAACCTGTCAAGATGACGCGCCACATGCTAGACTTCGGCCTTCGGCGCGCCCTCCCGCCTGGTCTTCTTTCACATCATTGTATCACATATAGTCTTTACGTGCCACAAAAACCTTTCAGCACAATTCCATGTGGATACACGTACGGGATGCTCAACCTGCCGGCGCGTGCCGGTGAGCCTGTCGGCTAAGTCAGTTGGGCCGCCTACGTGCCTCGTTGGCATAGCTCGAAACGCCCAGGAAGACTGTCGTCATGGTCTACAGGACATGTCACCCCCTCATTGAGGGCGCAATCAACCACGGGACTTCACCCGGCCCTGGGTATCCGAGAGTGTGCAGGGACTTCTCCGACAGGCTCAAGTGCCTCTCATTCTCCGGCGCTCCACCTACCCGGCGGGCTCTACATGGGCACGAAATCCATCTTCTCGTCGATGCGGGCCACCGTCTCGGCCAGCAGCACGGCGGCGTGCTCCAGATCGCCCAGGTGAATCACCTCCACCGGGGTGTGCATGTAGCGGTTGGGGATGCTGACGAGACCGGCCGCTACTCCGCCCCGAGTGACCTGGATCGCGTTGGCATCCGTCCCCGTGCCCCGGGGCTCCGGCTCCACCTGGTACGGGATCTTCTTGTCTTTGGCCGTCTCGATCAGCAGTTGCCCTACCCGCGGGTTAATATTGGGGCCCCGGGCGATTGCCGGCCCCTCCCCCATGTTGATGACCCCTGTAGTGGAACCGTCCACGTCCGCGTAGTCCGTGGCATGGGTGACGTCCACGGCAATACCCACCAGCGGGTCAATACCGAAGGCGCTGGTAGACGCGCCGCGAAGACCAATCTCCTCCTGCACCGTTGACACGCAGTAAAGCGCGCAGTCGATGTTCTTACCTTTCAGCAGGCGCAGGGCTTCCATGACAACGAAGGCGCCCACCTTGTCATCGAACCCCGGCGAGACGCGGAGGTCACCCTCGAGGTCCACCATGCCCAGCTTGTAGGTGGCGCAGTCACCGATCTGCACCAGCTTCTGCGCGGCCTTCTTGTCCTTAGCGCCGATGTCGATGAACAGGCTGTCGATGCTGATCTTCGCCTTGTCGCGCTCCTCGGGCTTCATCAAGTGCACCGGCTTGCGGCCCACCACGCCCGGCACCGCACCCTTCTCGCCATACACAACTACCTGAGCGCCGGCCAGCACCGTGGCGTCAATCCCACCGATGCTGGCGAACTTCAGATACCCGTCGTCGGTGATGTGCTGGATCATCATGCCCACCTGGTCGCAGTGGCCGGCGAGCATAACCCTCGGGGAGCCCCCGGGGTTCTTGACGGCGATCACATTCCCGTGCACGTCGGTGCGCAGCTCGTCTGAAAGCTCCTCCACTCTCTGGCGCACCACTCGCTGGACGGGCTGCTCGAAGCCCGAGGGGGATGGTGCCTCGATCAGGGCGCGAAGGAAGTCCACGGAGCTCTTCTTCACTGATAGTCTCTCCTCATTGACTGTGTTTGGTCTCTGCGCCGCACTAAGCCCATCGCATCCGCCGGCGACGAGGCTTCATCGCTCTTCCAGTGTCCGGACCAACTCCACCAACGTCTCCACCGACTCGTCGATGATGCGCCGTCCCAGTTCGGCGCTGCCCCTCTCCGGGTCGCCCATGATCCCGACCTGTATCTCGGGGCGCTGGTGAATGTGCGGTACGACGTCGGGATGCTCGACGTTCTTGGTGCGAAGCTGGTAGTTGTCCGGGTCCTCCCGCATCATCTCCACCAGCTCCGGGGTGTCCAGCTCCCTGCCATCCCTGACGTCTTCCGGGGCGATCGCCAGTATCAGCGACGTCTCCACATACCCGGCGTGGAAGTCCCGGGAGGCGAGGCCTTCGGCCGCCAGAGGCGAGCCCTGGCCGATCATGTGGACGGCCACATTGATCCCGGAACGGTCGGGATGGGTGCGGAGGAACATGTCCGCCGCAGCATGGATGGCCTGGACATTCTCACTCCCCCCGTGCCCCTGCACGAGCACCAGGTTGCGCCACCCCTGGCGGGATAGGTCGCGCAGGATCTCCATCACGAGGAGACTCACTACCGGGGTGGGGATGTTGATCGTGCCGGGCAGCTCGCCTCCGGAGAAGGTGTAGGCCACGGTGGGGGCCACCAGGCATCCGGTGGCCGCGGAAGCCCCGCGGCAGATGGACTCCGCCGCGTAGCAGTCGGTGCGGGTCGGCAGGTGGTAGCCGTGCTGCTCGATACAGCCGCAGGGGATCAACACGGTCCGGGTCGTTTGCATGGCGTGGCGGATCTCTTCGACGGTCATGTGCTCCCACAGTAGGGGATCGGCCATTGGGGCAACCTCCGTTGCGACAAAACTTACGTCTTGCCGGGAGAGTTCCCTCTCCAGCGCCGAATCCCTGCCGACCCCGCTGGGCTTCGCGGGCCCGCCAGGGGCCCTTCTGCGCTGTCAGGCGCGACAGGGCGCTGCAGATAGACACCACCGCAGAGGTGGCGCTCCGCGTGACCTGCGCACGGCTTGCCGGCCGCCGCCGGGTCTTTGGAGCGACCCAACCGCAGGCAGGCGGGTGAGCAGACCAAAATGATGGCAGTCCTGCCGTGGGCAGAGGCCGGCGTGCCGGCGGTCGCCGCAGGTGGCAACGCCTGGTCTGTCGATGCCGAGAGCTGTGGGATCGTGCGCCCCGTCTCGCCGCCTCACGCTGTTTCGGGGCAGCGTACCGCGGTTCCTGGGGTCTTCTGTGCCGCAGAGGGTGGTGAGCGAGGTTGGCCCGCAGACGGAAAACGAGGGCCAAAGGCGACGCGACGGGATCACATCCGGTGACGAGACTGGCGCCACAGCCCCGGGCGCCGTGCCGTTGGGGAAGAAATCGGGGGGATAGATTCAGTCGCAAGACGACGGCCGCGCCCGGCGGTTGGGAACGCGGCCGAAGGTTTTACATTCGCATGGGGGGCATTCCATGAGCGTCCGCTCCCGGAGGGAGCAGCTCGCAGAATCTCCCGGCATTCAACGAGATCCTTCGCCGAAGCGGCACAAGATCGGGCTTGCGCCGCCCGGACTTGTGACGCCGGCGCTCCAGGATGACATCTTCACGGCAGAACCGGCCTTTCGGCCGGACCTCTATAGTTACGGTCGGAAACGGCACGCGGATGGGACCGCGAGGCGCGAGCGTAATCACAAAGCACACAACAGCCAGCCGCACGCATGTATGTGTCTAGCGCCCTCCGCCGCCGGGGGCTGGTCGTGCGCCGTGTGTCGTGCGGGCCCGGTAGCTCTTGCATAGCGAGGCCAAACGGTACGCGGCACAACGGTTAGCGGGCGGCACCCGGACGACGCCAGACACATGCCGAGCTTGAGCCCGTGCGGCCGTCCGGTCCGGAGGACCGTTGACGCCGCGCAGCGGCGTCGCCTAGCGACGGGCTTCAGCCCGTCGAGCCGTCCGGGCGGGAGAACCGCCGACACCGCGCAGCCTATTGGTTCCCGGTCGGTGCCGGCCGTGTGGCTCCGCTGCGCGGAGCCCAGCTTACGCCCCTGGCTGTGTGACGCCGCCGCGCGGCGCTGCGCGGTCCTGCGGACCTGACGACGACGGCCAACGGCCGGTCTTCGTCGTCGGTTCGGTGGGCTTCCCCTCCCCCACGAGCGTTCTCGCTCACCGGGATCGCCAGACTCTCCCGGCAAGCGGCTCTGCGAGCCGCCGGGAGATGTGGAATGGAGGGCGACACGGAGCGCCAAACACATACGCACGCATGGTGCGGCTGGCCGAGACCACGCCGGGCTTTTCGCGGTGGACGCCAGACCGCCGCCCGCCGGTCTCCCGGCTCACTCATCCTCGCCGCGCACCCACGCCTCGTCGAAGATGACGTGCTTCATGTGCGTGCGCTTGTAGGTGTACAGGGCGTTCATATTGCCGTCCAAATGCTGAATCACCGCGGGATAGGAGAACTCGGCGGGTTCGGTCTCCAGGTTGCGCCGTATAGGCCAGGTGCGGCCGCCGTCTTCTGATAGCGCCACCGTCAGGGGCGAGCGTCCCCTCTTGGTGTCGTTATAGACCAGCACGGTGTTACCGTTGTCCAGACCGGCCATGTCGGCGCCGCTGTCCGGGTTGGGCAACTCCGTCGGCTCGCAGACCGACCAGCTCATCCCGCCGTCTGTGGACACCGACTGCCACAGCACCCGCTGCTCGGGCCGGTCCTCGGGCGCCCCGTTGCGCAGCAGTGCGAGGAGTGAGCCGTCCGGCCGCTCGATGAGCGTGGGCTGAATCACCGTGACGGGTCCCTCCATCCAGCCGGACTTGCGCCACGTGACGCACTCATCGTCCGATGCCAGACAGAAGCCGCGCCAGTTGACTTCATCGTAGCAGGGCAAGACCGTGCGGCCACTGCTCAAGCGGATGGGCTTGTTGCGCACCATCCAGCCCTGCTCCTGACTGAGCAGCACAGGCTCCTCCCACGTGCGTCCCTCGTCTTCGGACTTCATGGCGTACAGAAGCACGTAGTCCCAGCCCGGCTCCTGCTGGGTGACGTAGAACAGCCACACGTGGCCATATGTATCCGCGTGCAGTACCGGGTTGCCTTCGGACTTGCCCGGAGTGTCGATCACCGTGGTCAGTTCAGACCAGTCATCAAGTTCAGAACGCAGGCGCACGGTCAGGACGGCCACGTCCGGCGCGCCCTCGCGGGTACCGGCATAGAAGGCGGCCAGGAAGGTTGTGTTCTGATATGGTGCATTCCAGAGGTT
>CAYRFY010000509.1:0-6080 GCA_964423635.1 uncultured Armatimonadia bacterium
CGGCCTTGGCGCCGGCGTTTCGGGCGCGCTTGCGGCCAAATGTGGATCCGGTGCGTTCATGCATCATCTGAGTAGGAGGCCCGATCCCGCCTTGCGGGACGGCTGTGAACGGCCTTTCGGCCGCACCTCTAGATCGGCAGGCCAGGGGTCGGCCCCCTGGCCGGCAACTGCCCCTTGAGCCTCTCGGCGAGCCTGGTATGGCGGTCCCGCTCCGTCACGTTCCTGATCGCCCGCCAGATGCCCCGTTGGTTGCCGACGATGCAGGCCATCCGCTTGGCCCGGGTCAGGGCCGTGTACAGCAAGTTGCGCTGCAGCATGATGTAGTGTGTGGCGTGGACTACGATCACCACCGCCGGGTACTCGCTGCCCTGAGACTTGTGCACCGTGAGCGCATACGCCAGCTCCAGCTCATCGAGGTCGGTGAAGGGGTAGTCCACCGTCGCCAGGTCGAACTCCACCTTCATCACCCGCTCGGGGCCGTCGATCTCCACGACGAAACCCACATCACCATTGAACACGCCCTTGTCGTAGTCGTTCACCACCTGCAGGACGCGGTCGGCCTGACGGAACACGGTATCGCCGCGGCGGACCTCGTTCTTGCCCTGCACGGCGGGGTTGATGGCCTCCTGCAGGCGGCGATTGAGCTCCGCCACCCCGATGGGTCCGCGATGGACGGGAGTGATCACCTGCACGTCTCGGGGGGAGAAGCCCAGCTTGGCCAGACTGTCCGTGGCGGTGCGCACCACTCTCTCGGCGGCGGCGTCCACGTCTTCCTCTTCCAGCAGCACACAGTCGCCGCGCTCGCGAACCCATTTCTCCCGGGGCACGAATCGGGGCGCCTCCCCGTGGTTCAGCAGGTGGGCGCTGCGGATGATGTCGCTCTCCGCGGCCTGGCGGAAGATCTCGCTCAGTCGATAGGTAGGCACGGCGCCGGAGTTCACCATGTCGCGCAGGATACTGCCGGGCCCCACGCTGGGGAGCTGGTCGGCATCGCCGATGAGGACAAGCTGGCCCTGGGCGGGCATGGCTCTCAACACATCCCGGGCCAGGAGTGCGTCGAGCATACTGGCCTCATCGATGATCAGCATCCCCACCGGCAGCGGCTCGCCGACTCCATGGCGGAAGCCGCCCTCGATCGGGTCGTAGGCCAGGAGGCGGTGGATGGTGCTGGCGTCGTGTCCGGCCAGTTGCTGGAGGCGCTTGGCGGCGCGCCCGGTGGGGCTGGCCAGGGCCACCGGCCGGCCCATGGCCCGGCAGCCGTCCACGATGGCCCGGGTGACGGTGGTCTTCCCCGTTCCCGGCCCACCGGTGATGATGGACAGCCCGTGGCGCAGGGCCCCGGCAACGGCGGCCACCTGGTCTGCGGAGAGTGAGAGCTCCCCCATGGCCTCCCGACGCTTGAGAAAAGCGGCGATGTCCTCCGTCCCGGGCACCCCGAGCGGGTTGTTTTCCGAGAAGTAGCAGAGGCGGGAGGCGACCTCCATCTCCGTTTCGTACAGGCGGACGGTATACACCGCCGTCTCGCCGCCGAAGTCCTCCCTAGACACCTCATTGGCCTGCACCAGTCGGTCGATGCCCATCTCCACGAGCTGCACGCTCACTTCCAGGTACTGTTGGGCGCGCTCGACGAGGGTGTCCAGGGGCAGGTAGAGGTGGCCCTCGCCGGTGGCCATATGGAGGGCGTGGAGGATTCCGGCCTCGATGCGGGAGGGGTCTTCGGGGCCGATGCCCACGGCGCGCGCGATGCGGTCGGCGGTGAGGAAGCCGATCCCGCGCACATCGCGTGCCAGGGAGAAGGGGCGGCGCTCGATGATCTCGATGGCCTGGTCGCCGTAACGGGCGTAGATGCGGCCGGCCAGGGCGCCGGCGATGCCGTGCTCGTGGAGGAACACCATGATGCGGTGGATGTTCCTGTGGCGCTCCCAGGCCTCGCGCAGGGCCCGGGCCCGCACCCGGCCGATGCCCGGTGCCTCCTGGACGCGCTCCGGGGAGTGTTCGAGCACATCCAGGGTCTGGTCCCCGAAGTGGGCCACCAGTTTCTCGGCGGTCTTGGGCCCCACGCCCTCCACCAGTCCGCCGCCGAGATAGGCCTCGATCGCCCGGGCCGTGGCCGGGCGCACGAGCTGGTAGCGCTCGAAGCGGAACTGCAGCCCGTAGCGCTCATGCTTCTGGAAGGCGCCGAACAGCCGTACCGATTCGCCCACCTCAGGCGTCAGCATGGTGCCGACTGCGGGTACCGGCTCGGGACTGCCGTCCACCGCGAGACGCGCCACCGTCCAGCCCGTGTCGGGCGAATGGAAGGTGACGGCGTGGATGACCCCGTCGAGAGTTTCCTGCGGTTGTGAGGGCGAAGAGGTATCGCGCATGGACCGATTGGGTGTGTGTCGAAGCTACCTGCCGCCGCGAAGCAGATCCATCACCTCGGGGGGCAGGTGCTTTTCAGCCTCCTGCATGAAATGGCCGCCCATCTGCTCCAGCACCCGTTCGCCGCGAAGCAGGCTCTCGACGGATAGCGGACTATCGGGGTCGTACTCATAGTCGATGGTCATGTAGCCCGCCATCGGCTTGTACTGGAAGTCCTCGGGCGCAAAACCGGAGTTGGTGCGCAGACGGGTGACGGTGAAGGTATTGGTCACGGCGCCGGTACTGTCCTTCTGCCGGAATTGCACCGGCATGCGGGTACGCTGGCTCACATACAGACAGCCGCCCACTCGCTCGCCGGTACGGGCGGGCCACTCCAACACCCAGCAGCGCTGGCCCTCTACTATCGTGGGCGCCCACAGGACCACGTCCGTCGCGCTCTCCCGGGCCTGCTCCATCCAGCCCTGGGGGTCGGCGGCATCCCAGCCCGAGACGATCCTGTGCAAGAGCTCTGCCGGCTGCAGGCCGTCGGAGGTGATCTTCACCGCCGTCGTCACCGCCGGCACCACAACCCACAGCGCATCCGGGCCCGCCACGACCCGCACGGAGTTGAAGTCCAGGTCGTACAGCGACGGCGGCTTGAGCCGGCAGTGCCCGGTGCCGGAGACCGCGAACCCTGCCACGCTCAGGTCGGCCCGGATATCGGCGTCGATGTCCCTCGTCCTGTCGGCCGTGAGCTTCATGGCCGCCAGCACGATCCTGGGGTGGACGCCGTTTCGGTACACCAGGAAGCCCACGACACCGGCGACGATCAGAAGGATAAGCAGCACCGACAGTATGCGACGCAGCATGGCAGGTGACTCCCGCTGGTGGTGTTTGGTGGTGGCTCACTCGCGGGCCGACGAGAAGGCCCCCCGGGCACCGGCCCATCCGCGCAGGGGGGCGCTCTGGACCCGCCTCCGGGCCGGAACCACGGTACCTGACCGGCGGCCGCGGAGGACCTGTGGTCTGGGGACGCATGGAAGCAAACGGCCGCCTCCGCCGATCCCGCCGGTTACCTCCGATGCTGTCAGTATCGACCATCGCCCGGACGAAGGCAAGGCCGGCCGCGACCCCACGCCGCCCGGCGACTTGGCAGGCCTCCGCCGCCTGTGCCACTTCCGGCTTCCTGTCCATACGCACCGGGAGCTCTGTTTGCTGCATGGTTGCCTGCACTTGCGCCGGCCGGGAAGGTGGGCCGTGCTCCGCTCACGAATAGCCGCGCTTCAAAATCCGCCGTGCCGACTCGAGCATTGGAGTACGCAGTGATGAGCAACAGTCGAAACCTCTGTCTTAGCGGCCTGCGAACGGCCGCCGTCGTTGCCGCATGTTTCTTGACCTATTCCTTCTCGCTGGCCCAGCCGGCCCGCCAGATCCTCACCGGCCTTCCCGGCATGGCCATGCACGAGGCCCTCGACTATCCGGACAAGACCTCCCAGAGCGTGGGCAACTCCCGCTTCGTCTACGAGCTGTTCATCGGCGGCGCCCGCCGGGAGCAAGATGGCGGCCTCACGAGGACCCAGAGGGCACGCGTCACCGCCCGCAAGGTCTCCGTGCGCGACGCCAGGGGCCGGCACGGACACGAGAGCCTCTGCGGAACACACCGCTCCGAGGAGATCAACCGCGAGGGCAAGCGCAACAGCTCGGTGACAACCACCTTCTCCTACTACAACTCCGACAGCTCGCAGGCCGCCGGGGAGGGCCAAAAGCCCATCGATGTCAGCAAGAAGCTGCGGGTGACCAACTTCGCCGCCCCGACCTGGAAGATCGTGCACATGAACGCCAAGTCGGTCTTCACCTTCCGCACCCAGACCGGCACCACGTCGGACTCGATGGACATGGACACCTCCTTCGATATCCGCATTCCCAATCACGGTGCGGCCGATACGGCCTTCGCGGCGGTGGTGAACCGGATTGAGCAGTCCGGCAATGATGAGGGGATGTTCCTGCCGGGCGACAACTTCGGCTCACCGGCGAGGATCGAGGCGCCGTGGAACGGCAAGAGCTCTCAGGGCAGCTTCACCGCAAATGTCGAGGCCGTCGTGGGCATGGGCATGATCGCCGTCAATACCGTTCCGGCCTGCGAGTACATGAGCACTCTCAGCGGCCGGCCCGTGGAGGGAGACACCCTCAAAAGGTTCCCCGGCACTCTGCGGGTCTCATGGTTCATCGGCACCGAGGCGCCCGAAGGCAGGCTGACTTTGGCTCCGACCGAGGAGCAAGACTACGCGCTGTGGCTGCCGACGCCC
Source organism: uncultured Armatimonadia bacterium (assembly GCA_964423635.1). Lineage (GTDB taxonomy): Bacteria > Armatimonadota > Zipacnadia > Zipacnadales > JABUFB01 > CAYRFY01. The sequence continues at coordinate 4,650 of CAYRFY010000509.1, forward strand.
AACGCAGCGCAAGATGGGGTGGACTACTCCACTTCGGGCTACTTCTGCGAGCCGCTGGATGTCACCGCCCGCTTCGAGCCGCACAAGGAGGGCGGTGTCGTCCCGATGGGGCGCATCGACTTCTGGCTCACGGAGGTCAGCTCACACCGCGGCCGTTGCTGCAATCATCCCCGGAGCGTTGGGAACAAGGACGACCTGCGCTTCGCCGTCGAGCAATCCGACGCCTATGTGACCGTGGATCCGGCCGACCCCCTGCACGCCTACACCACGCGACCGGTCAAGGAGGCCTCGGTGCTGGTGGAGGCTCTCGACACCGGGGCGTACGGCCGGGTGGAGGCGCGTTGCGACGAGCTGGGCATGGCAGGCGAGGTCGATCCCACGGGGGACCCCTTCCTGGTTCTCCCCCGCGACGATGACGAAAACCAGGTTGCCGACAAATGGGAGATGGCCGTGGCGGGGATGCAGAGCCAAGACCCCGCCTGCGATGACGACCCGCAGCCCGCCGGCCACGCCCTGGATGGCGACAGCATCGGGCTATACCGGGAATACCGGGGTTTCTGCGTGCTCGGCGACGACGGGTCCCTGCAGTTCCGCCGCACGGACCCGCGGGCCCAGGAGCTGTTTGTCATCGACGCCGGAGGCGTGTTCGACACCGCGGCCTGGCAGAAGGCCAGCGGGATCGTGGCGTACAAGGTGGACGACGCCCGGACGCAGGGGGGCGATGACCGGACCCAGTCGCGGATTGTGGACTATACCATGGACGAGGACGAGGACACCCACGTGTACGCCGTGCGGGTGGAATGCATGCCCGGCGATCGGGACACCGGGGGACTTCCGGGCGCCGACGATCCGGGCGTCCTGGGGTACGCGGGCCCCTGGCCCATCTCGCAGCCCAGGGACGCGCAGTTCTGCCGCGTTTTCCCCGCCCGCCATCGGTCCGCGGTGGACCACCTCACCACAATTCTGGGCATCGGCACGGCACAGCCCAACTCCAAGGAGGCGCAGTGGCTCAAGAGCACCGGCCTACCTCCGCATCTGTGGCAGGAGGCCCTGCAGCGGCTTTCGGAACCCGTCCGGGCCGCCCTGGCGGAGCAGTGCATCCGCCTCACCGCCATCCACGAGGTCGGTCACTGCTGCGGCCTGCCGGGGCACGTGATCCCGGAGGGGGAGGAGGGCGCGGGCAATGAGGGCGCCATCGGCGATCCGGCCTGCCCGATGCGGTACGGCGACCGCCAATCGGACCTGCAAATGATCGTGCTGCAAAGCCTCTTCAAGCCCGATGCGCCACTGCCCGGGCAGTACTCGGCGTTCTGCAAAGAGGACCACAACTGCTGGAGCTGGTTCCAGCTTCGGTAGAAGTGCTGTGGCGGACGCGCCCCCGGTGCAGGCGCGGAGGCTCCCCGCACCGTAGACCACAAACATCACGCCGGT
>CAYRFY010000510.1:0-6079 GCA_964423635.1 uncultured Armatimonadia bacterium
GAGCCTCACCTGCTAGACCAAGTACACCTGCGGCTCACGCGTCATTCTGAGCGTCCATCTCGCGCAGCGAGATAGCGAGGAATCTCGTTGAATGCCAGGAGATTCTTCGAGCTGCTCCCTCCGGGAGCGGACGCTCTCAGGATGACATTCCCGGCGAAGGCGGGGTTTTCGGCCGCACCTCTAGCCGTCGGCCGACGGCATGACCTGTAGAGCCGTGGTGAGGATTTCCGAGAGCGGGAAGGGCTTCTGCAGGCAGCAGACGGCACCGGCACTCCGCAGGTCATCGAGCAGGTGCTGCTCGACGCGACCGGTCATGATCACCACGGGTGGGGCGGTGGGCAGGGCCGCGGCGGCCTCGATGATTCTCCGGCCGCCCCCGCCGGGCATGATCAGGTCGGACACGATCATGTCGAAGGTGACGGCCGTCATCGCCTCCACGGCCTGTCGCGTATCGTGAACTCCCACGACCGTGTAGCCGTGTCGCTCCAGCAGACTGCGCATGGCGCGCTCCAGGTCGACCTCGTCGGTGGCCACCAAAACGCTCCTGCCCGCTCCGGTGGCCGAATTCATGTGGAGCGTGGCCGATTTGTCTTCGGCACCCTCCCCCGCCGCACGAGCGGAGAGCGCGGGGAGCGCGATCGTCACGGTAGTCCCGATTCCCTCTTCGCTGTTGATCGCGATACTCCCGCTGTGGGCTGCGAGGATGCCGTGCGACACGGAAAGGCCCAGGCCGGTGCCCGGCGTATCACTCTCGCCCAGAAGCCCCTTGGTTGTGAAGAAGGGCTCGAAGACCCTGGGCAGGTCCGCGGGGCTGATCCCGACACCGCTATCGGTGATGGTGACGACGACGTGACCCGGCCCGCGCCCGGCGGGGGCAAACTCCGTGGTCACCGTGAGCAGGCCCCCGCCGGGCATGGCGTGGGAGGCGTTGATGATGACATTGAGGAACACCTGCTCCAGCAGGGCCGGGTCGCCGTGGACGCTGTGCGGGGAAGACTGGTACCGGAGCCGCACCTCGACGCCCGCCTTCTCGATCTGCGCTCCGGCCAGGGAGAGGGCGGCGTCAATGGCGTCCTCGGCATACATGGGCCGGCGTTGCGGGGGCTTGGGGCGGGCGAAGGCGGTGAGGCTCCTGCAGATAGCCGCTCCGTGTGCGGTAGAGGTCAGCACCGCCCGCACCAGCCGCTGGTACTCGGCCTCGCTGCCAATGGCTTCGGCCATCTCGGCGGTTGCCATCATCCCGGCGAGGATGTTATTGAACTCGTGGGCGACACCGGCCGCCAGTTGCCCCACCGCCGCCAGTCTCTGGGAGGCCTCGGCCTTCTTCAGGTCGGTGGTCTCGGTGATGAAGGAGGCAATCCTCGCGATCTTGCCATCGGCGTCCGCCACGGGGTAGAAGCTGGTGAGATAGCTGCGTTGCCCGTCGTGCTCCTCGTACCTCATCGGGGCACCGGTGCGGAGCATCTCAGCACCCCTGGCCCGGCGAACTTCAGCCACTGCGGGGTCCATGTGGTCGAAGACGACCGTCGCAACCAAGTCCTCCACCGACTTGCCGTAGGCCTCGGCGCAGGCCTCGTTGATGCCCAGCACCCGCCACTGGGTATCCAGCAGCATGGCCATATCCGTGGTGGCGTTCAGAAGTGCCCAGGCACTGGCCTCACTCTGGCGCAGCTTCTGCTCCGCATCCCTGCGGGAGGTGATATCGCGAGACACACCCAGGACTGAATTGACGTGACCCGCGGCGTCGCGGATTGGTACCAGACGGGTCTCGATCCACACCTGCTGCTCCCCGAACTGAGCCAGGGATTCGGAGAAGGTGGGCTGTCCCGTGGCGAAGACCCGATCGATGAAGTGTGCCTGGTGTTCGGCGGTGGACGGTGGGAACAGGTGCTCTCTCCGCCTCCCCTCGAGTTGCTCCGGAGTTGTCCCCAACTGCGCGGCGGCATAGCTGTTGACATACACCACAGCGTCGTCCCGATCGATGACGAAGATCATGTCGTGGGCGGCCTCGGCCAGGCCGCGGTACAACTCCTCCGACTGGCGCAGACGCTCCTCCGCCTGTACTCGCTCGGTGATGTCGTGAGAAAAGACCGCCAGGGCCGAGGGCTTTCCCGAGTCGTCCATCACGGGATGGGCGTAGTGGATGAAGCTGCCCAGGGGGCTGCGCTCCTCCCACCGTTGCCGCCTGCCGGTGTCCAGAGCTCTTTGCACATGGGGCCTTCGCTCCTGCATCAACTCCGGGGGAACGAAGTCTGTGACACAGCGCCCCAAAGCCTCGCCGGGAGACACCCCGGTCCAGCGCGTAAAGCCCTCATTGGCCCCCAGCACCCTCAGGTCGGTGTCCATCAGAAGCGCGATGTCGTCGGTGGCATTGAGCATCGCCAGCGCAACTTGCTCATTCTCCCTGGCGGCTGATTCGGCCCGACGCTGCCTGGTGATGTCCACGAAGGTTGCCATCGAGGCGATCGGGTTCGGATCGTTCCGGGTAAAGACGGGCTCGGCGCTGGCCAGGAGCCATTGTCGCGCACCCGTGTCGGGGTCGTCCACGCCGACGACCACGTTGTGCAGCGGGCGGCCGGTGCGGACCGCTACCACAGAAGGCAGCTCATCGAAGCGCATCGGGGAGCCGTCTTCGCGGAGCATGGGGCGTCCATAACCGGCGGCCGGATCGCCCCCCATCTGCTCCTTTGTGATCCCCAGGACGCTCAGGGCCACCTCATTGGCCTCCGTGATGCGCTGGTCGCGGTCGCGAACCAGCACACCACCGGGCATCGCCGAATACAGGCCCCTGTAGCGCTCGAGGCTGGCAGTCAGGCGTTCTTCCGCGCGTTTGATGCCCAGGATCTGCTCGAGCAAGGAGGCGTACAGGATCAGCAGCTCCCGCTGCAGATCATCCGGAGCGGTACCGCCGCCGGTTGCGTCACAAGTCAGCAGCGCGATGGGCTCGCCCTCGGCGGCCAACTGAGCCAGGACCTGCCAGCCGGCGGTCGGTTCAACTCCAGGTTGCTCCGGGCACATCGGGTAGGGCAGATGGCTGATCTCCCACGTCGGCTCATCCGCTTGCCGACGGCGGAACCGTTCGGCCCACTGACCATCCAGAGGCTCCCGGAATGTGCCGCAGTCCACCACCTCGCCCTGAGCCGTTGCGGCATAGGTTCCCTGGACCATTCCGTCACGCAGCACCAGGAGCGCGCAGCGTTCCAGCCCGATCCGCTTCACGGCCAACTCGACTGCCCGGCGGTACACCTCCGCGATGGACGAACACGCCGCCAGGTCGCTGGCCGTCTCCACGATGGCTCGCTGGCCCGCGATCAGGCGGTGTTGCCGCTCCTGAGACCGTCGGAGGGCGGTCACGTCCTGCATCTGCACCATATACCCGGCGCCTGCCCCATGTTCCTCGGAGCCGATGCGCGTGACCAGCACCTGCAGGCTGGCCCGTCCCCGACGGGCGCTGGCCCCAAACTTCGGCGCCCGTGCCCCATCGAAGTCGAGGGTCGCCGAGTAGGACACATGCCCATGGCGCAGTAGTTGCTCCCGGGCCGGCGCGGAGACGAAAGGCTCGTCCACCAGAGTGTGGCCGATCAGCGGGGCCATGCTGCTGAGACCCAGGAGACTCAGGAAGGCGTCGTTGGCCTGGATGAGGTTCATATCGCCACTGAGCACGGCGATCCCGATCTCCGAGGCCTCGTACAGCGCTCGGAAGCGCTCCTCGCTCTCCCGCAACTGCGCCTCAGCCCGCCTGCGGTCGCTGATGTCATCGAGCATCACGGCGATGTAGCCCTTCTGGGGGCGGTAGACGAGGAGAGAGTACCATCTGCCGAGCGTCTCGGAGTAATGCTCGCGCCGGAGTTGCTTGCCGGTGCGCAGAACCCTGTCGAGTTCGCCTATCCAGCCCCGCAGCAGGCCGTCGTGGATCGCGCCGATCGGTCCATCGAGGCTCTCAGCAGGCAGAGACAGCATGGTCAGCGCCGCGGCGTTGGCGGCGCTGACCTCGAAGTCCACCGTGCGCCCCCGGCCATCGGTGATGGGTTGCAGCTCGGCGAAGCCATGGAGCATGTTGTCGAACAGGGCCTGGTAGCGCTCCTCCCGGTCGGCAAGGCGGCGGTTGGTGGCCCGCAGCTCCCCGGTCACCTCATCCGGCGGCCGATCGGCCCAGTCTGTGCTGCAGGCCGTCGTTACGGCGTCGAGAAAGCTCTGGACCAGGTCCCTCGCCTCGTGTGTGACCTCCGGCGGCAATTCCTGGACGATCGCCGCCGCATAGGCCCGTCCGCAGCAGCCCAGGAACTGCAGGACCGCCGCCAGTGTCACCCCGCGAGCGCGGTAGTGGCGACAGGCTGCGAGCAACGGGGCAACGGCGGCCTCGCAGGCGTAGTCCGCGGCGTCGGCCGCACCACGCTCCAGGGCCGTCAACAGAGCGTCGGTGACGCGGCCCACAGCCATCGGCACGTTGGCCTCGGCGTAGACCACGCCCTCAACACGGCCTTCGTGGACCTGCTCCATCACCAGGTCTGCCAGGCGGTCGCGTCGGTCTCGCAGGAGCGTGAGCAGATGCTCAGATGGCGTCACCGTCTTGCGTCCTCCAACACAGGGATCCGCGCAGTCCACCCCAGGCCGGAGCCCACAACAGGGTATTCACCGACTGCGTAGGCCTTACCTTCGCGGTCTCGCTTGCTCGTCGGGACCCTACCCGACGCCCCTTTCCCGCCTGGACCGCCCCCATAGCTCCCGGCGCCCGGAACCCGCGGTGCGTCCGATGGTGCGGCATCTCTCAACATGGAGAGGAGCGCGTACCCGCTGGCGGCGGAACGGCCCGTGGCGGCTGGGACACCGGCACCTTGCAGAGCGGAGGCTTCTGGGGCCAGACCCGGAAATCGTCCGCAACTGTGGTGTGCGAAATATGTCATATGAAGAGGTCGCGCAGTCTGGAACAAAGATGCTCTGACGAACGTCATCACATTGAGGGAGTTTGCGGATTGCATCCATCTTCCGCCCACGGCCGGCCGCGAGGAGCATTCCGTTTCCGGTGCAGGCTTCTCGGTCGTGTCTTCGAACTACCGGCAGGACATCCGCACTACATACAGTTCGCGCAGTGTTGAGCCACTATCCCCAGCGGGGCAGCCGACGAACCGTCGGTGCCCGTCGTTGCTCCATTGCCGTTCGCCGCCGGCGTCCCCGATCCCACTATACGGAGGACACAGCGAATGCGCATCACCCCATTGCTCTGTCTGGCGCTCGTCGTGGCCGTCATCGGCGCCGCAGGCGGTCAGGAGGGCGTTCGGATCGCGGAACCCACGCCCCCCGGCGAGCTCACCGAGGGCGAGAACATCATCCTCAACCCGAGCTTCGAGGAGAAGTTGGGCCCTGAACAGGTGGTTCAGGCCGGACCGGAACTGGAAGTGGTGCGAGACAACGAGTGCTCATCGGAGAGGGACTGGTCGCTGCGGCTCACGTCCAGGAGCGGCCAGACGGTGAGCGCGGTGCTGTATCAGGGCGCCGTGCAGCCGGGAACGATGGTCCGCCTCGCCGTCAAGTACGCCACCAGTACGCTGGACACGGGCGCCGGCGATCCGCCTGCGCCCTCGGTCTGGGTGCGCTTCGATGGAGAGAAGGGCGTTGTGGGCGAGAGCTACCTCGTCGGCAGCTACGATGCCGCCGACTGGTCTGAGCTCTGTGCCGATCTTTTGGCACCGCCCGATGCCGCCACGGCCTGCATTACGCTCCAGGTCTTCCGCCAGACCGGGACGGTCTGGTTCGATGAAGCCAGGCTCGTCCCTTTGCTCCAGGGCGAGGAACCTGCAACAGAACCCCCGGACGGCAACCTGCTGTACAACGCGGACATGGAGCTGGGCACTCTCGACCAGCCCCACGGCTGGTCTCCGGGGAGTCTGAAGTCCGGCATCCACTACCAATGGCTCCAGTACGAGCAGCAGGGCAAACACATCTGGTCTGAAGCCCAACCCCACAGCGGCGGGCGCTGTCTGCAGTGCCAGATCCAGGACCCCGCCAAGATCCCCTACATCTTCTGGACCCAACACACGTTCCTTCGGCCCAACACCACCTACAAGCTCAGCGGCTGGTT
>CAYRFY010000511.1:0-6065 GCA_964423635.1 uncultured Armatimonadia bacterium
TATCCGCCGTTATCCTGTCTATCCTGTTCCACGGTCGTTGCCGTCATCCGCTGTTGTCCGCTGTTGTCCGCTGTTGTCCGCCGATATCCTGTCTATCCTGTTCCACTGTCGTTGCCGTCATCCGCTGTTGTCCGCTGTTATCCGCCGTTATCCTGTCTATCCTGTTCCACGGTCGTTGCCGTCATCCTGGGCACGGCGGGCGTAGCCCGACGGTGGCAGGGCGAGTATCGGGTCGTGTTGGGTCGGAGCGAGGAGGGCTTCTTCCCACTAGGTGCGGGCGTGGAGGATATTCCAGATCTTCCTGGCCGTATCGATCATCGTGTGCAGGTTGGGCACCTTGGCCTCGCGGGGGATGCACTCCCCGCTATTGAACACCATGCCGCCGCCGGCGGCCACCCGCACCTGGCGATCGGTCTCGGCCGCCACCTGAGAGGCGCTTCCCAATTGCAGCAGCCCGATGGGGTCGATGTTACCCACAAGAGCCTGATCGGGCAGAGCGGCCCGGGCGCGGCTGATGTCCAGGCCGGGTCCCACAGAGAGCAGGGAGGGCTCCGTTTGCGCCTGGGCGATCAAGCCGGGGATGCGCTCCTCGGAATTGTGGAGGAACACGAAGGCCCCGGCCTCCTTGAAGGCCCGCGTCACCCGCAGGCAGGGCTCCAGTGCCCATTTCTCGAAGTCCGGTACCGAGATGAGGTGGGTGGAAGCGTTGCAGTCGCCCAGCCAGATCGCGTGCGCCCCGGCCTCGATCTGCGCCAGGCCCCATGAGATGGCCTGCTCCTCGGCGAACTTCAGCGCCTCGACAAACAACCGGGGGTCGTCCACCAGGGACAGGAATGCGCGGGTCATCCCGAAGATCAATGTGACCGCCGAGAAGGGGGCCGCCACACGGCCGGTGATGCAGGTCTCGTCACCACAGGCCTCGCGCAGCCCGGATATGGCGTCCAGCAGGAGCGGCATGCGACCGGACTTGCGCGGCTCCGGGACGGACAGGCGCCGCACCGTCCTGCGATCGAAGGGCAGATAGTCGGTGGTGGCGGGCACCACGTTGACGCCCCCGGCCACACCTACCCCCAGCGGCTCGAACTCCAGGGTGTCGTCCAGGTGCAGCCAGGACCAATCCCACCCGAACCGCTCGATGGCCAGCAGTTGCGCCTTGATAATGGTCTCCGGGTCGCGGATGTACTCTTCGTACGTGAGCCCGGAGTACTTGGCGTCAAACTCCTGGGAGAGGGCGAATACGGGCAGGTCGTGGGGCACCTGCAGGTCCACACAAGCCTGAATATTGGCCAAGACGCTCATTTCGCCGGTTCCTCAATTCACTGATCGGCTCGGCCCGGCCGGCCCCCGGGCCGCCCTGATCCCCTCGACGGGCCCCGGTGGCCAAACAAGCCGGCGTCTGTCGATTCTAATGCTCCGGCGGCCTCTAGGGTTCCATCGCCACAAGTAGCCGCGAAGACCGGCCGCGGCCCTCTTCAGTGCCGACTGGGGCCAGATGTCGCCCGGATGGACATCTGCGACCACGCCACGGCTCTCCACGGGCCGGCGACACTACTCGCCCTCAGCCGCCGTCGCTGCCGGGATCTCCTTGCCCCCCTGGGCCACCGTCTCCGGCGTGAAGGACCTTGTTCCCAGGATGACGGTCTTGGGGACACTCTCGCCCTTGAGGACCTTCAGCGCCGCCTCGATGGCCTCTTTCCCACCGGTGGGGTACTGGAACGTCGCCGACAGAATGCCCTCCTCCACGTACTTGACCCCCTCGTGGGGCAAAGCGTCGATACCGATGAACTTGATGGTCTTCTCCCGGCCCTTGCCCTCCTGCCTGGCGGCCATGTAGGCCCCGTGGGCCGAGGGGTCGTTGTGGGCATAGACCGCGTCGATCTGCGAGAAGCGGGAGAGCGCCGAGTTCATCTCCCGCTGCGCGTTGGGCTCCAGCCAGCGACAGTCGGCGGAGAAGATGATCTCGATCTCGGACCCCTCAATGCCCTCCGTGAAGCCCTGATGACGCTCCCCGGCCGGGGTGGAGGTCTCCAGGCCCTTGAGCTCGACGATCTTGCCCTTCCCCCCGAGCAGCTCCACCATGTACTTGCCCGCCTCGCGGCCGATCAGCACGTTGTCACCGCCGATGAAGCAGGTGTAGTTGTCCCCCTGGATCTTGCGATCAAGGACGATGACGGGGATGTCGGCCGCCATGGCCTCCTCAACCGGTTTGGTGAGAGGGACGGCCTCCTTGGGGCTGATGATGATCAAGTCCACGCCCTGGGAGATGAACTCCCTCACCTGGGCCTGCTGGTCGTCGGGCTTGTTTTGCGCGTCCTTGAAGATCACCTCAAGCTCGGGGTGCGCCGCGGCGGCCTCCTCGATGTCCGCGTTCATCTGTACCCGCCACGGCTCGCCCAAGTTGCACTGGGACATGCCGATGGTGTAGGTCTCCTCGCCGGATGCCCCGCCTCCGGTGGCCGCCGGCTCTTCGGTGCGTTCGGCGCCCGGCGGGTTTACGGGCGCCTCGGGCTCGGCGGGTTTCGGGCAGCCGGCCAGAATCATGAGCGGGACCACCGTCACCGGCAGCAGACAGAGCCTGGCGTGCCGCATCTCATCATTCCCTATCTATGTCGTCTGGTTTCCTGAATCACCACGGCAAGAACAATGATGGTACCTTTCGCCAGGAGCCTTTGGGCCTCCTGCCACCCGATGAGACTGAGTATCTTGTTGGCGTAGCCGATGATGAGCGTGCCCACCAAAGTCAGCATCATGCCTCCGCGACCGCCCATCAGACTGGTGCCGCCGATGACCACCGCCGCGATGGCATCCAGCTCGTAGGTGAACCCCGCCTCAGGATCGCCGTAGCCCATGTGGCAGGCGTTGCATATGCCGGCCATGGCCGCGGTAAGGCCGCACAGGACGTAGGCCAGGAGCTTTGCCCGGGTGACGTGCACCCCCGACAGCCTCGCGGCCTCCTCGTTGCCGCCGATGGCGTACAGGTGGCGGCCGAAGCGGGTGTAGCGGACAACCAGGGCCATGAGGAGGATGGTGACGAGGAAGGTGACCGTGACGGGGCGCAGCCAGCCGCCGGCGGCGGGCATCGTCATCCACTCGAAGATCGGGGGCGGGGCATCCTGCACCACATACCAGGGCCGGGCGCCGTGGGCGATCTTGATCCCGCCCGAAACCATCTTGGCCGCCCCCCGGGCCGCAACCATCATCGCCAAAGTCGCCACGAAGGGCTGCAGCCGCAGGTGCGACACCAGAAGGCCGCTCACCAGCCCGCAGGCCGTTCCGCCCAGCAGGCCGCCGGCGATTGCCGAGGGCAGCGCCCAGCCCCGGGCGATGAGCAGGTACGAGAACAAGGTGGCCACGAAGCCCAGAACCGACCCGACCGACAGGTCGATCCCCGCCGTGAGGATGACCAGTGTCATCCCCACCGCCAGCAGTCCGTACTCGGCGTACTCAAACAGTACGTTGGACTGATTGGTGGCCGTGAGGAATACGCTCTGCCCCGTCTTGAGATTGCGGGGGCTGACGACGGCCCCCAGAAGCAGCACCACGGCCAGCGCCACCAGGCCCCGATAGCGACCCACCGCCCGCAGCGCCCGGCCCGGCCTGCCCCTGTCGTGCTCAGCGCTCATGGGTCTCGGCCTCCATGGCCGCGGCCATCACGGTCTCCTGTGTCGCCTGCCCACGGGCGAACTGCGCCGTCACCTTGCCCCGGTGCATCACCACGATGCGGTCGCTCATGGCCAGGAGTTCCGGTAGCTCCGAGGTGGTGAGCAGGATCGCCTTTCCCGCCGCGGCCAGCCGGTTCAACAGCTCGTAGATCTCGGCCTTGGCCCCTACGTCGATCCCCCGAGTGGGCTCGTCCAAAAGGAGCACGGCCGGATCGGTGAGCAGCCACTTGGCCAACGCCACCTTCTGCTGGTTGCCCCCACTGAGAGCGTTGACCTCCACATCCAGCGAGGCGGCCCGCAGGTCCAGGCTCTCGGCCAGCGGACGCGCCGCCGAAAGCTCCGCTTTGCGTCTCACCAGGCCCCCGGGCGCCAGGGTGCCCAAGGAGGCCAGGGTCATGTTGTGCAGGACGGACATGGGCAGCACCAGGCCGGTGGCCTTGCGATCGTTGGTGAGCATCGCGAGGCCCAGGCCGATGGCTTCCGCCGGCGACCGCACCGGCACCACCCGGCCGCGAAGGGTGACTTTCCCCTGCGCCCGCGAACCGTACGCCCCGAACACACAACCCAAAAGCTCGCCGGCTCCCGAGCCCCGCAGCCCGGCGAGACCCACAATCTCGCCGGCCCGCACACTGAGCTCCACGTCGTCGACGACCTTGCGCTTCCCCTCCGCCGCAGGCAGGCTCATGCGCGCCACCTCAAGGACCACTTCACCCGGACTCACATGTCTCTTGGGGAAGAGCTGCTCGATCCTCCGGCCCACCATCCAGTGGATCAGCCGCTCCTCCGGCAGGTCGACGGCGGGTGCCGTGCCCACGTACGCACCGTCCCGCAGAACGGTGACGCGGTCGCAGATGGCGTGGATCTCCTCCATCTTGTGGGAGATGTAGATCACCGCCACGCCCCGCTTCCGCAGATCGCGCACGGTCTCGAAGAGCCCGTGCACCTCGGCCTCGGAGAGCGCGCTGGTGGGCTCGTCCATGATGATCAGGCGGGCCTCGTAGGAGAGCGCCTTGGCCACCTCGATCATCTGCTGCACGGCGATACCGAACTCCTCGGTTGGGGCGGTCACATCCACGGGGGTCTGCAGGCCGGCCATCAACCGGGCCGCCACGCGATTCATCGCCCGCCAGTCCAAGAGCCCCACACCCTTGCGGGGCTCGCGGTTCAGCAGGATATTGGCCGCCACCGAGATGCCCGGAACGAGGCTGAGCTCCTGGTGGATCATGGCGATGCCCAGGGCCTGGGCCGCCTGGGGCGACGCGATCCGTACGGGCTCTCCCTGCAGAACGATCTCCCCGCCGTCGGGCTGCAGGGCCCCGCTGAGGACGTGCATGAGCGTGGACTTGCCCGCACCGTTCTCGCCCACCAGGCCGTGAACCTCGCCCGCGCACACCTCCAGGCTCACCCCGCGCAGAGCCTGCACTCCGGAGAAGGACTTCCGGATGCCGTGCATCTGCAGCAGGGGTTGTCTCGCCTCCGCGGCTGCGACCATGCTCGCATCTCCGGCGTTCGAGTGCGTGTCCGTCGAGGTTCGCGGGCGACTACTTCGCCACAGCCGGCCGGGTCTTGCCCAGGATCGCCGCCCTGTCCGGGAGATCATCCGGAGGCAGCTCGAGCCTACCCTTCTCGAAAGCCTCCACGACCCGTGCGTTCGGGCCGTCGTTGCGCACATACACTGAAGCCCTGGTGTCCTTGTAGATTCGGGTGAACCTCGGGCTCGCGTCCAGCAGCCGACAGATCCCCCAGCCCGAATCCATCAGCACATATTGCACGTCATAGCGGTCCAGGACCTCCTCCCAGCCTGCCTCGCTATTGGTCACCTTGCGGTACTGGCGCCAGATGGCTTCGCCGTACACATCGGCACGGCCGTCCATGAAGACCAGGCGCTCCCCGTAGAACCGCCACATCAAGTAGCCGCCCCAGTGGTACACATTGATCATGTTGCCCTGCAGGTCATTGAGCGCGATGACCTCGGCCGCCCTCACCGGGAAGCGGGTGAAGGCGAACTGGCGCTCCAGGTTCGTGCCCCACGGAACGGCCCACAGCGCCACCATCGCCAGCACGGCGAGCAGGCCCCAGGCCACGGCCCGCCGGGTGGGACGGTGCAGGTGCAAAAGACGCGAGAGCTGCTGCTCCAGGCCCGCTCCCCGTAGCACCACCTGGTTGAGCCACGCCGCCGCATGTGTTGCCAGAAGAGGGGCGCAAAGCACCGCCGCCAGCGGCACCGACCGCCCCCACATCAGTGCCATGCGCACCCCCACCAGCGCCAGGAGCACGTCGTACAGGCCGGGAGCCACAGGGGAGAAGGCCAGCGCCACCACCAGCAGCAGGATCATCGCCGCCAAAGGCTGCATGTACGCGCTGTGCCAGTTGGGTGAACGCCATTCCGTGACGTTCTCGGTG
>CAYRFY010000512.1:0-6047 GCA_964423635.1 uncultured Armatimonadia bacterium
TCGCCATTCACGCGTCAGGAACGGTCGAAGTACTGCCGTTCTCCCCCCTCCTCCCGTCTCCGCCGGCCGTTTGGCGGAGTAAGGGAGAGGGGGGCTGGGGGGGTGAGGTGACGTGAATCGGCGCCTGCCCGGAACCTGCATAATCTGAGCGAGAACCCCGCCTTCGCCGGGAATGTCATTCTGAGAGCGTCCGCTCCCGGAGGGAGCAGCTCGAAGAATCTCCTGGCATTCAGTGAGATTCCTCGCTATCTCGCTGCGCGAGATGGACGCTCAGAATGACATCGTGACGGCAGAACCGGCTTCTCGGCCGGACTTCTAGACGGGCTCGAAAGCCCCTGGCGGGTTCCCCGCAACGTGGCAGACGGCGCCCGGCCTCGCCCGGCGACCATTGTCATGTCCGCCCCCGCCGTTCCCCGGCCGTCAGGTCCGCAGGACCGTCCGGCCCCGCGCAGCGGGGTCACCTAGACGGGGGCGAAAGCCCCTGGCTGGCGTTGTTCCGTAGCCCCTGCCGGGCGTGGATTGACCTCCCGCGGGGTGCTCCCTCGCGACGGTGCGGCCCCTCTACCTCTCGTACACCTCCACCTCGTCCACCATGCACCAGCCGGCCCTGGTCGGCTTGCACCGCACATAACGCGCCTGCCTGGGCTCCAGCTCCATCGTGATGAAGGCCGGGATCAGGACGTTGCCGGGCTGCTCAGACTGCGGGCTGACGACGGTCTCTTCCGTCCACGTCTCGCCATCCAGCGAAGTGGCAACCGCCACGGTCCGGGGGTACGCGATCCCCGCCTGGCCGCCGCCCAGGCAGTGCAGCCGGACGGTGGCCACCTCCGCCGGCTGCAGCAGGTCCAGCGTTACCGCACGGTCCTCCTCGATCCACCCTACGGCCTTCTTCCAGCCCTCTCCGCGGGCGCTATAGTCACCATCCGTCAGGCGCGAGCCGTCATCGGCGTACTTCTCCTCCGACTTGGGCGCCGGTTGCAGATGATAGCTACAGCCCTGTGCCACGTTGCGCCGGCCGGACATCACTTCCAGCTCGCTGAGCATCAGCCAGCCGATGCCCTTGAACAGGAGCTTGACGAAGCGTCCGCGGCCGCCCTCGACAGGCACGGTGAGCCAGGCCAGCTCATTGAGGCCGTTGTCCGTGTCCTGGCTGTAGGTGACTTCTCTCTCCGGCTCGCCAACCATGACAACCTGCCACTTCTGTCCGTCCTCCGAGACCCAGGCGCGGATGACGTCCGGATAATAGACCCCCGCATGGCCGCCGCCCTCGGCGTGGATGCGCAGGGCCTCAATTGCCCGCTGCTCCCCGAGGTCGAGCACTACGGACGGAGCCTGGCCGTGCCAGCCCACGGTCTTGCCGTCCGAGAAGCCCACCTCACTGAGCACGCCGTCGGTCAGCTCGCCACCATCATCGGGGTACTGGGAGGTGAAGGGTGGCTCGATCGTGTAGGGCTTGCCGGAGGCCAGGTTGTCGGCCCGGCGCACCTGCAACTCGTCCCACAAGACGTTGGGCGCGCCCTTGAGCTCGAACTCCATCTTGCTCGCCACCAGCCGCGGGAGGGGAATCTCGATCCAGCCATCGGCGGTTGGGTCGGGGGAGAACCAGTCGGTCTCCACGGTCTGGGGGCCCGTGAGCCGCACCCGGCATTGCGGGGGGGCATCGCCCTCGTCGAAGCTCGCGTGCGCGATGGCGCTGCCCAGGTACCACCCGTCGTCGAGGGCGAAGGAGACCGTTCCCTCGCCCCGCCAGAAGCTCACGCCGGAGCTGCCCGGATAGAGTCGACCATCGGTGAGCTCTACACCCGTCTCCTGTCTGATCCCCGCCGTGACCTGGCCGGTGATCTCATACGCCTGCTCCCACAGCAGGTGCGGAGCCGGATAGGCGATGACTTCGTCCACGCCCACGGACCGGCCCCCGCCGCTGATCTCGATCCGCAGGCGGTTGGCCACGTGCGGCCTGCAGGTGAGCAACACAAAGCCTCCCTGCCACTTGCCCGTCTCGCGCAGATTCTCCACCTGCACCTCGGCGACCACATCGTAGCTCTCCCCGTCGCGGCTGGTGAGCAGCGTGGCCTGCACCGGCACCGAGGGCTCGCCCTTGGCCGCGGCGACCACGTGCACCCGCACGTCCCCGACGATCTGAGGGCCGCACAGGTCGATGTCCAGGGTGGCCGGCGAGAGCGCCGTCGCTACGCGCTCGGGCCGCTCCCCCTGAGTTAGCCACACCCCGTCCGTCAGCAGCGGGCAGCGCAGCTTGTTCAGGTGCGCCGGGAGGCCCTCGCACAGTGACAGCACGCGCCGCTCATAGGTGCCCCTGGCGAAGCGGTGCAGGTCGTCATAGACTCGATTGGCCACGGGGTTGTCGCTGTGGTACAGGCCGGCGATGCAGTCACTGCCCTGATAGTAGGCGCACACAGCGCCGTTCATGTAGCCGTCCAGCTCGTCGACGCCGTGGTTCATGTAAAGCTGCAGGTTGAGGCGACGCCCCGGATGGGCGGCGGGACCCTGGGCCGTCTCCATCTCAAAACCCAGCCCGTACTTCCGACACAGGTATGCGTTGTGGCTGAGGCGGTCCTGGTCCGGGACCACGGCGCCCGGCGGGGTGGGCCTGAAGGCATAGTTGGGCTGCATGATGGTGAAGTCGATGCCCAGGTCCTGCGGAGCCGTGTGACCGGGAGCCCGGAAATACGGGATCCAGTGCAGACCGTAGCCCAGCTTGCGCACATAGTCCCCGGTACCCCGGGCCACCGTGGCATTGCGCTCGCTGATGCCCTCGTCCATCCAGTAGAAGCCCCACAGCTTCAGGTGCTTGTACGTCTGGGCATTCCATCGCTCCAGGAGCTGATCGGCGGCCCAACGGAAGGCGCGCAGACGGTCCTCGTCCCTGGAGCAGTCCACCGGTACGCCGTCGAGGCTGCCGAAGTCTCGCATACTGTGGCTCAGGTGTGGGATCATGAGGATGATCGGGCAGGTCTGGTCGGTCTGCCCCAGTTGCTCACCCACGCGGTCGATACAGGCGTCCAGAGCCGCCAGGGAGCGGTCCTTCCGGAACAGGGCCTCGAAGTACGTCTCCCAGTCGGCCTTGTTGGCGGTGCCGAAAGCAAGAGAGCCCCCCGAGGGCTCGGCGGTGAACTGCAGAAACAGCCACGAGTCGTAGAACCAGTCGTCGGGGGCGCCGCCCTTGTCCTTGTCCAGGTGGGCCACGTAGGGCAGGAAGTCCTCCTCCGTCCAGCGGTCGCCGCCCAGGTAGATGAGCATGATATGGCGCATGCCCGATGATTGCGGGGAGCCGGGCGGGCAGTAGTCGGCCAGAGAGGGAACGGCAAGAGCGATGAGGATGAAAAGGGCCAGGGCCTGTGGCATGGGGGCCTCCACGGGGCGTTGGTGCGCGAAACTTCGGCCGTCCGTCGTCACGGATTGCACGCGGCGACGGCGGACGGCACCCAAAGCATAGCACGGCCCGCCGGGGGTGTCTACGTGGCCGGCCGAACAAGCGGTTTTCACCGTCCGGAAGGGACGCCGGGCATGGATAGCGAAGGTCATCTCCGTCACAGACGCCGCCTCATCGCCGTAGTCCAGGGAGGTGATCGATTTGGCCCATCGCCTGCGCCGGCTGTTTGTACTCGGAGCCCTGCTGTTACCGGCCGTCACGGCCTGCGCCGCGCCCCGCATCACGAACTACGACATCTCGGCCACGATCGTGCCGGAGAGCCGCGGGCTGAAGGCCGTGGTGCGCACCGACTGGGGGACCGACGCGGCCGCGGAGAGGCTCCAGTTCTCCCTGCGTCCCAGCCTGAAGATCACCGGCCTCCACGGAGCGGATGGCACGGCACTTGAGTACAACCGCGATGCCGACGGTACGGTGACTCTCCCGCTCCCCGTGGCGATGGCGGCAGGTGCGCGGTTCAGTCTGATCCTCGAGTACGAGGGCGAGATTCACGGCCCGCTGGGCGGGCGTTCGGGCCGGCGCGTCTGGGATCACATCGGCACCGATGGTACCTATGTGCGTTTCGAGGCCGAGTGGTACCCGATGATCTGGGGCGACCGAGCCACCGCGGATGTGCGGCTCACGGTACCTCAGGGCTGGTCGGCGGTGACCTCCGGCAAGCTCGTGAGCAAAGAGGGGCAAACGTTCCACTGGCGCATCGGCCACCCGACCTCCGGCATCTCTTTCACGGCGGCACCGTACGTCGTGAGCGAGAAGCTCGTGGGCGACCTGCCCGTGCAGTGCTATCTGTTCGGCGCCCACGCCGGGCGGGCGGAGGAGTTCATGAGCCGCTGCGCCGAGACACTGGCCTTCTACGGCGAGATCTACTCCCCCTATCCCTTCGAGAAGTTCGCCATCGCCGAGATCCCCGACCTGTACGGGGGCGGCCACGGCGACCAGTCCTTTATCATGCTCCAGGAATCCACCTTCACCCGGCCCTTTGACGCCGAGTTCGTGGCCCACGAGATGGCCCACAATTGGTGGGGCGGGATCCTGACCTGCACCGAGTCGGAGTTCCTCATCGAGGCCTTCCCCACATACTCCCAGGCGCTCTGGCGCGAGCGCTTCGAGGGCAAGCAGGCCTTCTCCGAGAGCATGAAGCGACAGGCCGAGAGCGTCCTGATGGCCTCTTGGAACCCGTCCGAGGAGACCTCGTGCTACAAGTCCGACTCGGGCCCACTGCTGTACGAGAAGGGTGCCTGGATCCTGCATATGCTGCGCCAACTGCTGGGGGATGAGAAGTGGTTCGCGACGGTGAAAGCCTTCGTCGCCCAGAATCAGGGCCGGGACATCACCTGCGCTCAGTTCCAGCAGGCCTGCGAGCAGGCCTACGGCGACTCGCTGGAGTGGTTCTTCCGCCAATGGCTGTACGGCACCGGGGTGCCGTGGGTCAAGGCGAAGATCACCGGGTATGACGGGAAGGCGGCCACGGTCGCCCTCAGCCAGGAATTCGTCATCGGCGAAAAGCAGCAGAAGGGTGACGCCCGGTCTGTCTCGTGGCAGACACGGCCCAGCGGGTTCTTTCTCCCGGTGGAGGTTGCGCTCCGGTGTGGTGGGCAGGAAGTACGCCGCGAGCTGTGGCTCATGCGCTCCAACCAGGAGCTGCGGATCGACGTGCCCGCGAGACCCACGGCCGTGGTGATCGATCCCGACGGCTGGCTGCTGGATCACTCCAAGGGGCTGGTGGGCGAGCTGGACGCGGAGATGGCGAGTCTCGAGGTCGAGCTAGAGCGCGAGCTGGGAGACCTGGGCGAGGGACTACCGCGGTAGCTCGCGGCCTGCGCGCGGAGCCGCGGGTGCCCTTCGCGCCGTCCGGGTCGGGCCCTTGCGAGAGCCTCCTTGGAGGCTGTTTACTTGGCCCGGCCTGTGGGCTATACTGATGCCGGTCTCAGCAATGCCGTACCTTGCAGACACCACCGCGACCGACGCGCGTGAAGGTAGCCGGGCCATGGCAAAGCCACCCACGAGACTGTCGACACTCACTCGCCTCAATCTGTGGTTTCGGCGCTACTTCCCCCATCCGCGCATGCGTCTGTGGCTGGCTCTCCTAGTGGTGGGCAGTGCGGCGTTTTTCACTCGCGACAAGATCACGGTGCCGTTTACCGTGGGCTGGCGCGCGGCGGAGGTTCTTGTGGAGAAGGAGGAGCAGGTCGAGCGGATACAGCGCGAGACCGAGGAATACAAGGCCGCCGCGGCCTTCTTCCAGACCGATGAGGGCCGCGATTACGCCCAGAAACTCCTCTACGACCAGCTCAAACCCGGAGAGCAGAGAATCCCGGTTAAGCCGGAGACGGAACTAGACAGGCCGGGCGGGGCCGGGCACCTGGGCGGGTGGGTGCAACGAAAAGAAGAGCGCCTGGAAACCTCTTGGGAGCACACGCGCAAGGTGCTGCGCCGCTGCTTCGTGGATCCGCCGCAATCCCTCGACCCTCAGGCCGAAGCGAAGAAGGCCGGCCCGAAGCGCAGGCCGGCCGCGAACTAGACGCCCTCCTATTGGGTCGGCTGAGAACTCAGATTATGCAGGTTCCGGGCAGGCGCCGATTCACGTCACCTCACCCCC
>CAYRFY010000513.1:0-6041 GCA_964423635.1 uncultured Armatimonadia bacterium
GGGCGGGCACACCGACGGCGCGCTGGACGGAAGATACCTGCACAAGCTGGTGAAGTGGCAGAGCCTGCTCACAGCGGCGGGGCCATTCCTGTGGGAGGGGCGCAGGCAGGACGCCCTCGCGAGAATCGGCGATCCTGACGGCAAGCTTCTGCGCCGGATCGTCTGGGTCCGGGGAGACAGCGCCCTGCTGGCCCTGGTGAATCTGTCGCAGGAGGAGCGGACGACCACCGCAAGGGTAGAGGGTTTCGGCACGGAAGCGGCGGAGCTTGTGTCCGGGGAAAGGGTGGACCTGTCGCAGCCGGTGACGGTGGAGGCGCTGGACGGAATGTTCCTGGTGGTGGGGAGGTAGGGCCCTCAGAGCGTGGCCATCAGTGCTTGGGCAGGGCTGGTCTTGGGCCCACCGGCGTTCGTGAGCGGATCGCCCACGTCGAAGAACCCCTCGACCCAGAGAGCGCCCAGGAGTGCGCCGCTGTCGAGCATGGCCACAACGCGCTCCATCTCCGCACAGTTCTTGGCCTGCGTGTACCCGCGTTGATCCCTGTAGAGGGTCCACACCTCGCTGGCCCGCATACCGTTCACGAAGAAGGGCGAGTGGGTCGTGACCAGCATCTGCGTCTGTGCCGCGGCCTTCATGCACTCCTCCGCCAGTTCCGGCAACAGCCGAGGATGCAGTTGGTTCTCGGGCTCCTCGATCCCCACGAACTGTGGGGGGCTGGGGTCGTACAGGACGGTCAGGTATGAGAGCAGCTTCAGTGTGCCGTCCGAGGCGAACCTGGCCATGACCGGCCTGTCGAAGGGCGCGTCCTTGATCTGCAGAAGCAGACGGCCGTCGGGCATGACCTGGGCGTCGACGTTCTCCAGCCGGGGGACGCGTTCCCGCAGAGTCTGCAGGATGGCCTCCAGCCGCTCCGGGTGCTGCTCTCGGAGGTACTGCATCACATTGGCCAGGTTGTCGCCGGTCTGCGATAGGCGCTCCTGGGGACCGGCCTCGGGGGCGCCCCGGGTGCCGTCCGCACTCAGGTACGACATGTACCACCCGGTGATGAACTGCCGCAGGGCACTCACCCGCGGGTGCCGGGCCAACTGCCCCAGCGTGTTGACGGCCGGCATCTCTGGCGACGATAGGGTCTCGGTGATGCGCTCCTCCGGGCTCCCCTCGTCAGCCACCTCTCCGGCCCAGACCGAGCCGCTGCCATTGCGGAAGTCCAGGAACCTCCAAGGCTTGCCGTACGACCCCCTCCGCCATCGAAGGAACTCCGCCGCGATATAGGGCCCCTGGAGGTTCTCATCGACGGACAGGTGGTACGTGATCAGTGGGTCGCCCGGACGCTCTCGGTACTTCATCTCGAACACGATCGGCCCGTCAGAGCCCCGCGTGCGCAGCTCCTTGAACCGACCCCTCTTGTCCCAGGCACGGCGCAGCCCGTCCGTGAAGCACTCGGACAGGAAGGCGAACACATCAAAGAGCGTTGACTTGCCGCTGCCATTGGGGCCGAGGAACACCGTGAGCGGGGTGATGTCCCGAAGTTCCAGGTCCCGCAACGCACGGTAGTTGCGCACCCGCAGATACTCCAGCCTCGGGACGCTCGAGGGCGCT
This sequence comes from uncultured Armatimonadia bacterium, assembly GCA_964423635.1. Lineage (GTDB taxonomy): Bacteria > Armatimonadota > Zipacnadia > Zipacnadales > JABUFB01 > CAYRFY01. The sequence continues at coordinate 1,598 of CAYRFY010000513.1, forward strand.
GTCTCTCGGCCTGCCATGTCGTGCCTCCTGACGGGACTGCCGCTGCCCCCATTGTGCCAGAAAGCGCGGGGAGCAGCAAGCGCTGCCCACATCCCTACCTCCCCAACACCTCCTGCCACCGGAACAGCCTGGCGTATCCGCAGGCCAGGTGTTCGTAGACGCCCTGGTCATAGCCCTTGGCCTGCCACAGGTCACGGTTGAGGTCAAACAGCCTCGGCTCGAAGGGGCACAGGTCCAGCCATCTCGCGCCGGCGATGTCCGTGCCCGCGGAGCCCTCTCCGGTGCCGTCCACTCGCAGGGCCAGGCTCTCGCCCGGTCCGCGCCAGAGGTTCCGGACAAAGGTCCCGGCGAAGCGACGCATGTCCGAGCGGGTGAATACGATGCCCCGCTCTTGGCACATCACCGCGAACTCCACCTCCCACGCGCCGTGACTGAGGTCCTCGGCGGAGCGCGTCGGCCCGTACTCGGGGGTGTTCGCGCTCAGTCCCTGGGCCTTCGTCCAGCCCTCATAGCCCACCGGCGACCAGTAGGGGAAGGTGTACGAGCCGTTGGGCTGTTTGACGCAGCTCGCCCGAAAGAGGCGCGCGATACGGGTGGCATGGTCCAGGGCGCGGCTCTCGCCGGTGCAGGTCCAGAGGTCCAGGAGCACTTGCCCTGCGCTGCCCAGGTAGTTGAAGGGGGCCATGATACCGTCACACCACATGCCCGCGCCTTTCTCGGTGAGCATGTAATACCCCTGGCCCTCGCCGGGCCCCTCGCGCCAGCAGGGCTCCCAGGCATCCAGGGCGTCACGGGCGGCTACGACATACCTCTCGGCGGCCTCGGCGTAGGTCTCCCGTAGTTGCGGGCGCTCGTGCACCAGCCTGGCGAAAGCCGTCATGGGCGCGAAGATGGGGCCGATATAGCCGTAGTACGGGACCATCGCCGGTACAAGTATCTCATCCCTCACCGCGGCGAGCACCGTGTCGGCCGAACGCCGCTCTCTGACATCCAACGCCACCAGCAGGAAGGAGGGTTTGCAGGCCGGGTCTTCAACGCGCCGGAAGCTCTCGTCGGCCACATAGCGAGGGTCATTGATGACGCGCTCGAAGTACCTGTCCGACGCCGGGTCGAGGCTCAGGTTGGCATAGGTGGCGTTGGCCTCCCCGTGCTCCTGCCAGAAGGCGTTTTCAGTGCTGAGCGTGAAGGTCTCCGGCGTCTCACCGGGCGTGACGGTCACCTTCGTCTGATCGTTGTAGGCGTAGCGGATGGAGCGCAGCAAGATGGCCCGGTGCCGCTGTTCATCGCGCAGGACCAGTCTGCCCACGGTGTACTTGCCGGCCACGCTCCAGACCGGTCCGGGCTTGATGCGCGGGTCGGTCTGAGCCCGGAAATGGTCTCTCTGGGCCAGTACCTGGTCGGCGATAGCGACAAAGCTGTCCAGATAGGCGGCATCGCCCACTCCCTCGCGCACCTCGGTGCCCAGGTACATCTCCAGATAGGCGCGCAGGACGTAGCCCTCCCCCCAGGCGAAGGCCTCGGCCCCGGCCCCGCCGATATCGCGGCCCTGAGCGATGCGGGCGTCCATCTGAGCGAAAAGCTCCGGCGTGAACCGCAGGGTCTCCACAGAGGCTCCTATGCCGGGCAGCGAACATAGCGCAATTAGGGCGGCGCCTGTTGGCAGAGAGGCTTTCATGGGTGGGTACTCCGGGGTCGATGATTGGACTGCTAGGCCCTCTGTGGGCCAGGAGCGCCGGTCCTTCGACGGCGGAAGGCCGCTCTCCTCTATAAGTCCGGCCGAGAAGTCTGGCCAGCCCGGTTCCTGTCATTCTGAGCGTCCATCTCGCGCAGCGAGATAGCGAAGAATCTCGCTGAATGCCGGGAGATTCTTCGAGCTGCTCCCTTCGGGAGCGGCCGCTCCCAGAATGACACTCCCGTCGAAGGCGGGCTTCTCGACCGCGCTTCCAGGGCTGATGGGAAAGACGACGCGCCCCGATGCGCATACTTCGTTGCGCTCCGGGTAATACTCATGGCGGCAGTATGCCTCCAGGCGCCCAGAGGACGCGTTCGGCGACGGCCCCGAGGAGACGGCGAACGTTCGTGGGCCTGGGACCGCCGGACGAGCGAGCAAGAACCTTCTCGGCCCGCCCTCCGCCGGGGGCCGACGAGACATGCGGCCATGCCGCAGGCAAGTTGGATACCAGAAGGGGTGGAGTGATTGACCAGGCGTGGGTTCACACTGATCGAGCTTCTGGTGGTCATCGCGATCATCGCGATTCTTGCCGCGATTCTGTTTCCCGTCTTCGCCAGAGCCCGCGAGAAGGCCAGGCAGGCCAGTTGCGCATCCAACCTCAAGCAGATTGCGCTGGCGGCCCTGATGTACATTCAGGACAACGACGAGACTTTGCTGCTGCAGCTTTCCTACAGCCCCACGATCGGTCGGCCGGTGTACTGGACCGAGGTGCTCCAGCCGTATATCCGCAATGTCCAGTTGCTGCGCTGCCGCAGTTGCCGGAGCCCCTACGAGTGCGTCTCCTACGGCGGTCGGATCCAGACCAGCTATGGGTACAACTGGTCGTTTCTGGGCAGTGGCAACTCCGCTCCCCCGTGGGCCACGGCGCTGTCGGCGGTCTACGACCCGGCCAATTGCATCATGTTCGGCGAATCGCAGCGCAGCTTCGTGGTACACCCCTACTCCACCGCGGGAGCCCCGGATTACTTCTACATGCCCGCCGACTGGCACCACGGGGGCAGCAATTGCGCCTTCGTTGATGGGCATGTGAAGTGGTATGGCCTGGAGAAGATCTGGCGGCCGGGCCGGAGCACCGGTCCGCACCGGGACCTGTACGACTGGCGGAACTGAGGCCCCCGACGAGGCCATGAGAGCATCCTTCTGCAGCCGCCCCACACCGGGCAGCTGTTTTGTCAAGCCAACGGCCGGCAACATTCGGGGTCCGAGGCGAGCCACGGACGGCGCGCCACCCCCGCCTATGTGAACAGGCGGTTGGATCGCTGAAGTCTCCGCCGGAACCGGCCGAAGGTGATAGCGTGGGGTGCACCGGCATCCATAGCGCTGGTGGCCCCGAAGCTCGGACAACAAAGGAGGTGCCCGATGCGCTCTCCCGAACGCCGGGCAGCGTTGGCTCTGCTGGCCCTGGCCGCGGCGCTGGCGGTGACCGGCTGCGAGGAGGCAGGCTATCCGGAAAGCTCGTTCAGTCAGGTTCTGGACCTCAGGCAGTATCTCCCGGAGGAAGCGGCGGCGAAGGCCAAGGTCAGCGAGGATGTCTGCTCCCACCGGGCTACGGTGGAGGTCGGAGGTGGTGTGGCCGAAGTGGAGGTGACCTGGTCCACCTTCGAGTGCGAAGGTAGCCGCTATGTGCTGGGCGCCCGAGTTGAGACCACGCAGGACACGTGGCTGAAACTCGACGCCGGCCTGCGCGGCGCTCCCGCACTTAAAGGAACCCAGGCCAGACCCGCTCAGGCGGTGCCCCTTGTCATCGCCTGGGAGGATGGCACCGCGGACGGCGATGGGTCGGTACTTCTGGAAGTCTGTGCGGATGGAACGGCGCGGCCCTTCTAGAGGTCCGGCCGAGAAGCGGGCTCTGTCGTGAAGGTGTCATCCTGAGCGTTGATCTCGCGCAGCGAGATAGCGAAGGATCTCGTTACGTCCCAGGAGATGCTTCGAGCTGCTCTTACCGCGAGCGGACGCCTTCGGAATGAGACGCTCGGCCAGGGTGGCCTTTTCGGCCGCGTTTACAGCCCTACGTCCAGGACTGATAGATGGCGGTACTGCTCTGTCGGCTCACCGGAGACGAGCGCGAGGTAACGGCGGTCTGCAATACTCACGCGAAGCGGGCGGCCCCACAGAGGGCTGCCCGCTTCGCGTTCTGCCGGCTGTTCGCCGGTGGTCAAGGAGACCACGAAACGAGCTTGAAGGCGCCCTGAGCGCGGTACAGGCCCGCGCCCTACAGAGCACCTGGCGCCGAGCCGTTCGCCGTTGCCCATTGTAGGGCGGTGACCCGTGCGCCGCCGACGTTCGCCGTTCGCCGTTGCCGTAGCCCTCTCCTGAGCGGCCTTATCGCGAAGGGGAGGGAAAGCAGGGACGAAGGACCTGCAGGGAGGGGCGCCGTTCGCCGTTCGCCGTTGCCGTACCCCTCTCCTGAGCGGCCTTATCGCGAAGGGGAGGGAAAGCAGGGACGAAGGACCTGGAGGGAGGGGCGCCGTTCGCCCTTGTAGGGCGGCGACCTGTGCGCCGCCGACGTCCGCCGTTGCCGTACCCCTCTCCTGAGCAGCTCCCGCAGGGCGGGACGAAGGGGAGGGAAAGCAGGGACGAAGGACCTGCAGGGAGGGGCGCCGTTCGCCCTTGTAGGGCGGCGACCTGTGCGCCGCCGACGTTCGCCGTCCGCCGTGGCCGTAGCCCTCTCCTGAGCGGCCTTATCGCGAAGGGGAGGGAAAGCAGGGACGA
>CAYRFY010000514.1:0-6037 GCA_964423635.1 uncultured Armatimonadia bacterium
TCTCGCTGCGCGAGATGGACGCTCAGGATGACATCTCAACAGCAGGCCCGGCTTTCCGGCCGGACCTCTAGAGCAGGAGGCACGGGCCCTCCTCCCGGCGAAACGTGGAATCATGCGCGCATGGCAAACCGGCGAGGTGCTGATAGATGGGACTGTGCCTGGACACGGAACTGCTGCGCAAAAAGACCCTCGAGCTCCTGGCGGATGTGGGGCTGAAGGTCGAGCATGAGCGGATCGTGCGGATCATGCTTGACTGCGGCTGCGCCCTGTCGCCCACCGGTCGTGTCCGCATTTCTGCGTCCCTGGTGGGCGAGTTGGTCGCTTCCCAGGAGCGGACCCGGGCGCAGGACGACGACGACCAGCTCCTGGTGCCCTGCTGCGGCCCGGACTGGGCGCACTGGATCGTCTGGACCGGGCAGAAGGCCGAAGTCCGCGACCGCATGCGCCGGGAGTTCCTGATGCCGGCCTTCGACTGCGGCCCCACGCAGTTCTACGAGGACTGTACCCGGTCCTTGCTGGCCGTCGACACCGACACCTTCGTCCGCATGATGCAGCTTGCCGAGGCCACGCCCGAGATCGGGTACGTCAGCACCTGGTACCGTCAGGATGTGCCGCCGGCCACCGAGCGCCTGGAGTCTCTGGTGCTCGCCCTGCGGTACACCCGCAAGGTGGATGGTATCGAGGCCATCAGCCCGGAGATGATCGAGTACCTCGTCGAGGCGGGCGAAATCATCGCCGGCAAGCGGGACGGCCGCTACCTCGCCGGTTCACAGTGTCTCATCTCTCCCCTCATCCTGGATCACCGCGCCTCGGAAGACATGCTGGAGCGCCGCCGCTGCGGTGTGCCGCGCTACCACGCCGCCTCCATGCCCACGATCGGCATCTCCACACCGGTCACCGTGGCCGGTGCCATCGTGATCGGCGCCGCCGAGATCCTGGGGTGCCTCGTGGCGGCCTTCTGCCTGGCTCCGGAAGCGGACTTAAGCGGCCGGATGATCTCCACCGTGATGGACATGCGCACCGCCGACGCCGCCTCCGCCGGGCCCGAGAACGTGGCGGTCATCGCCGGGGTCAAGCAGCTCTTCGATGAGCACTTCGGCGGGCATCTGTGGACGGAGACGTACTTCTCGCCCTCCACCAATCGCCCCGGATTGCAGGCGGTGTACCAGAACTTCTACGCATCAAGTTGCCTGGGGCGGTTGCGCGAGGACGCCTCCCTCCCATACCCGGGCATGGGGACTTTGGATAACGGTGGCGTGGGCTCGCCGACGCAGCTCATGCTGGACCTGGAGATCAGAAAGAGCCAGTTTGAGCTGCAAGACAGCGTCGAGGTCTCCGAGGAGACGCTGCAGTTTGGCGAGATCTGCCGGCGCATCCAGGCCGGAGAGACGTTCCTGGACAGCGAGCACACGGTGGCCAACTTCCGGTCGCTGTGGCAGTCGGCGGTCTTCCCGCTGACATTGCCCGAGGCCATGCCCGCGGGTGGCGATGAGAGGCGCATTCTGGCGCTGTGTGAGGAGAAGTGGCGGGCGAACCTGGCAAGCTACCGCCCGCCGGAGCCGCTGCCGGACCATGTCTCTGAGGGCCTGGAGGCCCTGCTTCAGCGGGCGCGACGAGAGCTTGCCTGACCTTTGGCACCGGGGCGTCGCGGTCCATTGCTCGCGGCGGCCACCGCCCGTCATCTTCCGGGAGATGAGTCCAATGCCAGACCAGATCAGTGACCGCACGCGGCGGCTGCAACTGGAGGCCGAGCGCCACATCCTGTTCAGCTTCGGCGACTATGCGGACATCCAGCGCAGCGGGATCAAGGTCATCGAGCGCGGCGAAGGGTGCTATGTCTACGACACCGACGGCCGTCGGTACCTGGATACCTTCGCCTCGCTGCTCACCACCATCTGCGGCCACCACCGGCCACAGGTGCACCGGGCGATGCTGCGGCAACTTGAGCAGATCGAGTTCTATCCCATCTACCACGATTGCCTGACTCCCGTGGTGATAGAGCTGGCCAAGCGCCTGGCCTCCGTGGCGCCGGGCGATCTGGATGTGAGCTTCTTCGTCTGTGACGGCTCGGACGCCACCGAGTCGGCGATCAAGATGGCGCGACAGTTCTTCTGGGAGCGGGGCGAGAAAACTAGAAACAAGATCCTGTTCCGGCGCAATAGCTACCACGGCGCCACGCTGGGAGCGGTGGCCGCCACCGGGTTGGCGTGGTTCAGGGAATCCCAGGAGCCTCTGGCCCCGGGCTTTGTGCCGGTCATGGCCCCCAACCCGTACCGCTGCGAACTGGGCCTGGACCCGGAAGGGTCCGCGCGCGCCGCACTGGCCAACACCGAGGCGGTCATCCGCTGGGAGCGGCCGGATACCATCGCCGCCATGATCCTGGACCCGATCCCCGGCTCCAACACGGGCTATCCCGTACCCCCGGACTTCTACCTTCCTCAGCTCAAGGAACTGTGCGATCGCTACGGGATTCTCACCATCTACGATGAGATCCAGACGGGAATGGGCAAGACGGGCCGGATGTTCGCCTGCGAGCACTGGGACGTGGTGCCCGACATGCTCTGTGTGGGCAAGGGATTCGCCGCCGGCTTTGCTCCGCTGAGTGCGGTGATCACCCGGCCGCCGATCGCCGATGTGTTCCGCAGTCCCGGCCATGAGTTCCGCCACGGATACACCTACGCGGGGCATCCGGTCTCGGCCGCCGCAGCTTTGGCCGTACTGGACATCATCGAGGAGGAAAATCTCGTTGAGCGCGCAAGACAGGTGGGGCACTACCTCAGGGAGAAGTTAAGCCGGTTGCGCGAGTACCCACTGGTGGGCGATGTCAGGGGCCTGGGGCTTCTGCAGGCGGTGGAGTTGGTGGCCAACTCCCAGCACAGAACCCCGCTTGAGCCTTCAGGGGTCGTGGGCGGTTTCATCAGGGAGTTCTGTTACCGGCGCGGGATGATCCTGCGCAACAACGGTGACACCCTTGTCCTGGCGCCGCCGCTGGTGGTGACCGAGGAGATCGTCGACGAGATCACCAGTTGCCTGGAGGCGGCGATCCTCGCGGCAACGCAGGACCCGCAGACCAGACCTCTGATTGCCGCATTGTAGGTGGGCGGCCGACATCTCGGCAGCCCACTGATGCCGAAGTGCGCAGGTGCTATGGCATGATAGTCTACGATCTGAGTGTGCCTGTGATCGATGGTACCGACTGGTACGGAGAGCCCGGCTGTTCGCCGGTGAGCCTGCAGGACGTGGGAAACCTCGACACCGACGGGTGGAGGTCCCACAGCCTCAGTCTGATGGTGCTCAACGGCACCACGTATCTGGAGACTTCGGCCCATCTGCTGCCCGATGGCGAGACCCTGGAGGACCTCTCTCCGGACCGCTTTCTCACCTACGCGCATGTGGTGAACGTCGATAGCGACGGGACGCAGCTATTGGCCCCGCCGGACCCGCTCCTGCAGTTCACCAAGCGGCTGGACTCGATGCTGATCTGCTCCGGATGGGACCGCCGGATCAACCAGGAGGACTATTACCACGACAGCCCGCACTTCTCCCCGGCCCTGCAGGAATGGGTACTGTCCCATGAACCCGCCATTGTCGGAGGCGACATGCTGTCCTTCGACGACCCGTCCGACCGGACGATGCCGTTCCTGCGCCGCTACTTGTCCCAGGGCGGTGTGGTCGTCTGTCCGCTGATGGGGCTGCGCAAGCTGCCGTGGGAGCGAGTGACGCTCTGCGTGGCTCCGCTGAAGCTCTCCGGAGCTAATGCCGCGCCGTGTCGGGTGCTGGCCTGGTAACCAAACTGGGGCAGGTGAAGAGCCCCGCGGATGCGGGGCTCTTCACCTGCCCCAGTGCTTACCCTCACACGCCTCCACTCGCCAAAGGGGTCTGTGCTCTTGATTGTGGACGTCAACGGCTTCTGTCGACTGTAGCTAGATGATACCCAATCAGGGAGAAGATGAAACACATTATGCGATCGGCCTTCATGGCTCGACTGCTCCCTGCGGTCTTTGCGGCGGCCATGCCGCCGCAGGCCGTCCGGCCCGCAGAGGCGGCCGAGCGCGATCCAGAGATAGAGAGGACCGCCTCCACCATGCCACAGTCACCCTCCAGGCCTGCGCCCGAGACCCGCGGCGTCTGGTACGCCTGCGGACACCGCGTGAACACCCTTCCCGGCCAAGAATACGTCTATTCCGGCCCGATGGCCACATACTGCGCCTGGCACCGTCCCATGGCCGCCTATGCCCCGGACGTGAACCGGACCTTCTGGGTGTACGGCAATGCCGACAATGCCCCGACGATCACCGTCTATGACCACGCCACAGGCCGCTTCGCCGACCCGGTTGTGTTGGGAAGCAACCCCGACGGCGACGCCCACCGCAACCCGACGATCGCCATCGACGACGACGGCTTCCTGATGGTCTTCTACGGCGCTCACGGCCATCACACCCACGTGCTGCGCTCTGCGCGGCCCTACGACATCAGCGCTTGGGAGACGCTGCCGGACCTTCCCGAGCCCCACACCAGCTATCCGCAGCCGTTCATGGTCAACCCCGGAGAGCTTCTGGTCTCCTACCGACACGCCCCGGGCTGGAACTTCACCACCACCCGCGACGGGGGGCGGACGTGGGCGGAGCCCCGGGCAGTCGTGGACTTCGGCTGTCCGTCGGAAGCCAGGGGCTGTGCGGAATGCTCCATCTACGGCATCACCATCGGCGACACCGGACAGTACCCGCGCCGAGTGCACTTCGCCTGGTCGCGTCTGGGTGGGGGCACTTTGGAGGAGATAGAGGCAAAGCACCTGTGGGCCAGGCGCTATAACATCTACTACGCCTACACCGACGACGGCGGCCACACCTGGCGGCGCAGCGATGGCACCGCCTACACGCTGCCCATCGACGAGGAGCAGGCGGAGAAGGTCTACGACTGCGGGCAGCGCGGCGTCTGGCTCAAGGACATCCAGCTCGACGCCGACGGGCGCCCGCTGGTGCTGTTCATCGACGCGGTGCCCGAGACCTACGAGAGCCGCTGGCTGGTGGCCAGGCTCCTCCCCGGCGGCCGGCAGATGTCCCAGGTGGCGGAAAGCGACCACATGTATGACGACGGCGGCCTGCTGTACCTGGCCGAGGACGATATCCGCGTCTATGCGCCGACCACGGCGGCGCAGCCCCGGCAGGATGGGGGCGAGATCGAGGAATGGCGGTCCGCCGACGGCGGGAAGACATGGGCCAACACCGCCCACATCACCGCAGGCTCGCGGTACTCGCACAACAACGTGAAGACGGTCTTCAACCATCAGGCGGGTCCCGGTGATCTCCAGGTGGTCTGGAGCTACGGCGATTCCGTGTACCCGCCGCAGAGCGACGAAGTCCTGCTGTACACGTACGGCAGGGGGCAGAAGGCGGGGGCACCCGCCGAGCTGGGGCCATAGAAGCCCGGCCGAAAACCCCGCCTTCGCCGAGAGTGTCATCCTGAGAGCGTCCGCTCCCGGCAAGAGCAGCTCGAGGAATCTCCTGGGATATGGTGAGATCCTTCGCCCAAGCGGCGCAAGCTCGAGCTTGCGACGCCGACGCTCCAGAATGACAGAAACCGGGCCGGCCGGACCTATAGTATGTGTCTAGCGCAGTCCGGCGGCGGGGGTCGACCGTGCGCCCTGTGTCGTGCGGTCCCGGTAGCTCCCGCCTGGCGGGGCCAAACGGCACGCGGCAGAACGGCTAGCGGGCGGCCCCCGGACCACGCCAGATACATGCCGAGCTTGAGCCCGTCCGGCCGTCCGGTCCGGAGGACCGTTGACGCCGCGCAGCGGCGTCGCCTAGCGACGGGCTTCAGCCCGTCGAGCCGTCCGGGCGGGAGAACCGCTAACGCCGCGCAGCGGCGTCCCGCGGCTACGGGCCTCGTATGTGTCCAGCGCAGTGGCCCCGCTGCGCGGCGCCGGGCGGTCCTTCGGCTCACATTATGCATGAACGCACTGGAGCCACATTCGGCCATTCTCGCGTCCGGAACGGTCGAAGTACTGCCGTTCTCCCCCCTCCTCCCGTCTCCGCCG
>CAYRFY010000515.1:0-3717 GCA_964423635.1 uncultured Armatimonadia bacterium
ACGCGCGTGGTCACCGGCATCGGCGTGCCGCAGATCACCGCCATCGGGGACTGCGCCGAGATGGCAGACCAATTCGGCGTCTCCATCATCGCCGACGGCGGCGTCAAGTACTCCGGCGACATCACCAAGGCCATCGCCGCCGGTGCCGACAGCGTCATGATCGGCGCTCTGTTCGCCGGCACCGAGGAGGGCCCCGGCGAAACCGTGCTCTTCCGTGGGCGCACCTACAAGGTCTACCGCGGCATGGGGTCGCTGGGCGCCATGCGCGACCGGAGCACGACCCGCGACCGCTATCAGCAAGAGGGCGTTGCCACCGAGAAACTCGTCCCTGAAGGCCTCGAGGGGCGCGTCCCGTACAAAGGCCCGCTGTCGGCGGTGGTCCTCCAACTCGTGGGCGGACTGCGCTCGGGCATGGGCTATTGCGGGGCCCACAGCATCGAGCAACTCAAGACGGAGGCCGAGTTCTACCGCATCAGCGCCGCCGGACTGCGCGAGAGTCATCCTCACGACATCATCATCACGGAAGAAGCCCCGAACTACCAGACGTCCCAGGACCAATAGCGGGACGGGGCGACCAAGCGCGAAGCCAACGAGGACCATGGGTGGAGGGGGCACTGCAGGGCGAGAGGCGGCCGGATGGGCCCTTGACGGCCCATCCGGCTTTGGCTACCTGAGCCTGGGGCTAAGGCTGGAGATTGTACCGGCGCGCGGTGTACCCGATCGTCTTCGTCTCGCCGGGTTGTAGCGTCACCTCGAACTGTATCGTGTCGGCATCGACCCGGGAGAACTCGTCGCTCTGTTTGACGATCGACCAGTCGCCGGCGATTTCGTCTCTGACCAGGACATCCACCGGCACCTTGCGCAGATTCTTGACCTCGATCTCAACGACATCGTCCTCGTTGAACAGGACCAGCTTGTCCCGGACGTCTGACTTGGTGTCGATCCTTGTGGCCGACACCAGCTTGCGTGCCACCGGGAGGTCCGGCACGGTCCCGAGCTTGATGTTCACCGGCTCGCGGGGCGCGAGGTACGGAAGGTTGTCTTCGCCCAGGTATACCCCCGGGGCTCCGGGAGAGTAGAGTTGGATCTTGCCGGCCGGCACCGGACTCTGGGCGAACTGGGCATCCCCCTGACGCAGCACGCGCATCAGCGCTACCACACCGGCGCCGTAGCGGGGGGCATCGTACACAAACGAGGCCTGGTAGGGCACGGAGTTCGCTGTGTACAGGTGGGCCTCCAGGGTCTCGTCGCGCTTCAGCGGAGTTACCAGGGAAAGGCCTCCCGGAAGCGATACCTGCGCGGCCGGGAACTGGATGGGGCTCTTGTTGGTGACTACAAGGCCGGCCTCGATGTCCAGCGTCGCCACGTCGCGATAGACGACGGCCGAGTATTCCACTCGCCACTCAATGCCCTTGAGCGGGAAACCAACGGTCACCTGTGCGTCACATCGTTCGTCGGCCGTGACCGTCCAGTGGGCCACGCCCGGAGCCTGGGGGACTATGGATAGCTCGGAGACCGCCAGCCGGCCCGCAGCCGCTTCCACGCCGAAGTCCAGGGCATCCAGCGGGATCCCGAGGGTGCCGAAATCGAAGGCCAGATCGTTGTCTCCGGCGGTCAGCTCAATGCGCGTCGTCTGTGTCACGTACGCGTCCTTGCCCGGCTCCAGCCGGACCTGGCTCTCCTGCAGCGAGACGGTAGTCGCCAGATGGTCCGGTCCGTCTCCCAGAGCCGGGAACGCGGCGCAGACCGCCAGCAGGACGAGACCCACGACACAGCGGTGATAGGACATCCGTGCCATCTCCTTGGTCTATGGTGGCCGCACGCACCTGCGGCCGTGGCGTCGACTGACCGGTTAGTTCGTCCGGCCGACCACCATTACCTCCGCACCCAAAGCCTACTATGCACAGCAATCGCCGTTTCGACACACGACTTGGAATGGTCGCCTCCAGGATTGAGCACCTGCAACGCGTGGAGAGCTACGGCATAGACCGCGTCGAGCTGGTCATCGTTCCGCGGGATGAAGAGCAGGCCGTCCGTGCGCACCTGGAGCGCACCGCCCCGGCATTCAGCGTGCACTGTCCGCTCTTCCGCGACAGCGGCCCCGACAGCTATCCCCTGCTGGCGGCGGTCTTTGATACCGAACCCGAGCGCTCTGAGCGCTCGCTCGCCCTGATGAAAAGCGAGCTCGAACGGGCGGCTCGATGGGGCGCATCACACCTCGTGGTTCACCTCCAGCGCGCCGTGTCAGTTCTTGGCGAGAGTAATCCGCCCGGATGGACGCCGGAGCGAGCCGTGGAGGCGGCCATCGAGGTGGGGAAGAGGCTGGCGGCCGCCGCCCGCAGCGCGGGCGTGCAATTGCATATGGAAAACATGATGGGCCAGCGGCTTCTCTCCCGACCCGAGCACTATCTGGCCGTGTTCGAGCCCCTTCACGATCTCGATGTCAGAATGTGCTTCGACGTCGGCCACGCCGCACTGGATGCGCAGGCCTACGGCTTCGACCTCACGAAGTTCGCGGCGCTCGTGGCACCGCATGTCGGTTCCGTACACCTGTACAACAACCAAATCCATCAGGACTTCGACTTTTCCACCCTCCGGGAGCAGGGCTGGCTGCGCAAGGTTCCCGTACATCCTGACCAGCCTCCGGGGCAACGGTGGATCGACATCCCCGCGGTCCTCGGCGCTATCCTGGGCGCCAACCCTCGCGCCCTGGTGACCTTCGAGGTGTATTTCGCTATGGATACCGATGGCGATGCGACGCGCGCCGGCATGGAGTGGGTGGCCGATCTGTGCCGGCCATTCTGGGGCGCAGAGGCTCACGATCCATGCCGGGTCCGGCTTAATCGAACATAAGTTCGCAGGCCGGCGATGGGGAAGAGGAGTGCGCGCAGCACACACGCCCCGGTTCCGCCGTATTGACAGGCCGCAGGCGCAGGCATATAGTGTGGTTATACACACCCCTGAGGTGAGCAGAATGTACTCCGAGAAGACTATGGACCACTTCCAGAATCCACGGAATATGGGCGAGATTGAAAACGCAGATGCCGTGGGCGATGTGGGCAACCCCACGTGCGGAGACATGATGCGCATCACGCTTTCCATCGATGCCGACACCCAGGTCATCACGGATGTCAAGTTCAAGACCTTCGGATGCGGCGCAGCGATCGCTACCAGCTCCATGGTCACGGAGCTGGTCAAGGGCAAGACTCTGGCGGAGGCGCTCACGATCAGCAACAAGACCGTGGCCAAGGAGCTTGGGGGGCTGCCACCCGTCAAGATGCACTGCTCTGTCCTCGCGGAGCAGGGCATTGCCGCCGCGATGATAGACTACTTCCGCAAACACCCGGAAATGACGCCCCCCGAGGGGCTGATGGAGAAGGCCGCGCGCCTTGAGGAGCTGGACCCACACGGCGATGAGGACGAAGGCTTGGAAGACGATGGCGTGAGCCACGGCGAAGAGAGCTGAGCGGCGAAAGCAGCGCGAAGACACGAAGAGCAGCAGGCAGAACCCGTCCGAGCCACCCTTCTGGGTGGCTCGGACGGGTTCTGAAGCCAAGTCGGGCTGTTCGCAGCTCGTCTCACAGGAGCGGCGCCCCGGTGGCATCGTCTTTGAGCGCGACCGCGGGTATTTTACATAAGCTAGATTATACGACGTTTCCCTGCGTTTCCCTGCGTTTCCCTGCGTTTCCCTGCGTTTCCCTGCGTTTCCCTGCGTTT
>CAYRFY010000515.1:3817-6010 GCA_964423635.1 uncultured Armatimonadia bacterium
CCCTGCCTACTCCGATCCCGGATGGAAAAGCCTGGTGTACTCCGACTGCAACGCCGCCTGCTTCTCCGCGTACTCGTCCCACCCGGCCTCGGGGGCCATCAGGGGCATGTCCTCCAGGTCGGGCAGCCCCTGAGGCGGGTGCACATCCGGCCGCGGCGAGTACGGGCCCACCGCAGACTGCAGTGCCTCCTGGCCTTCCTTGGAGAGCACGAAATCCGTGAACAGCTTGGCCGCGTTAGGATGCGGCGCCTCTCGGAGGATCGCCGTGGGCCCGATCATCATCGGCACACCGTCCTGTGGCCAGACGCCCCGCACCGAGCTGCCGCGCTGCCTGGCGTCCCACACGCTGTACCCCATGACGCCGCTGACAAGATCCACGTCACCGCGGCGCAGCGCCTCAATGCTCTCATCCGCCGTCTTGTAGATACGCGGGCTCTGTCTGGCCATGCGTTGCCAGTACGATAGCCCATACTCCTCGCGCAGGAAGTAATACTGGGCGTACGCAGACCCGGCGGTCTGCGCGTCCTTCTGGGCCACGCGACCAACCCACTGCTCGCCCAGCAGGTCGGGCCAGTACTTCGGAGCCTCCTGGGGGCTCATGCGGGCACTGTCGTACGCGATGCACAGATCGACGCAGCGCAGGGCGACCCACAGGCCCGCATCCTTGTACTGCGCCCCGATGCTGCGTGCCTCCGGCGATTCGTACTTGAGCAGCGCCCCCTGTTTCTTCAATTGGACAAAAACAGCCACATCAAGAACATGAAGTACGTCGGCTTGAACCCTGCCATCGTCGATCTCGCTGCGAACACGGCGGATGATGTCAAAGGTGCTCTCGCGGATGAGGTGTGTCGTCACAAAGGGGTACTTGGTGCTGAACCGGTCCAGGAGCGCCCGGGCGCCGTCTTCGGGGAGCGACGTGTACCAGGCCAGTTCGCCCTCGCGCCGGGCGAGTTCCTGGATGCTCCCTGTCTGCCCGGCCCCTGAGCCCTGATCGGAGCCGTCGGTGACCACGACCCGGATGGGGCCGTCATCGCGGGGACCGGGACAGCCACAGAGCACGATGAGCCCCGCGGCCACCAATGCCGGTACCAGGCTTCGGCGCGCGCCCCGCCCGAGTTGCCTGTTGCCGGACGGAAGCCTAATGCATCCACTGTTCACGGCCATAGGGTCAGCCCTCGTCGTACGAAGCCAATTGGTCGGTGTGCTCGTGATCGACAACTCGCAGCAATCGCCATGGCCCGGCGTCTCCCAGGCGTTCAGCCTGCACGAGCTTGCCCAGACGCTCCACGGCTATTTCCCCCAGCAGGACGCCTCCCGGAGCACCGGCGGGGGGCAGGGCCTGCAGGGCCTGCACGATACCCGGCCCTGCATCGACGCCGAGACGCAGGCCCGGGGCGATATCCGCCAGCCGCAGGGCGGCGAGAGAGGCGAACAGCAGGTCCTCTTCCCCACCTCCCCCCCACTCGGCGGTGATGACCCCACCTTCGCAGCGGCACACCTGGCCCCCGTGGGAGATGACGGCGCTGACGATCGCGCCCGCCAACTCGTCCGTCCCACGCGCGGCGTGCTCGGCCTCCGTGCCGCTGAGGATAAGCAGGGTGGCGTTAGCATCCCCTGCCTCGGCCTCCGGCGTGCCCCGCAATTGCCCGGCGATGCAGGAGACCAGCGAGAGTCGGAGGGTTGCCCCCAGGCGCAGCCCCTCCCGCAGAGCCTCCAGGGATTCCCCCATCTGCCGCACCTCGCCCCGGCCTTCGGCATACAGCGGCAGATCCACCTCACCCCCGGAGAGCCGCTGCATCGACAGGGCCAGTCGCTCCAGGGGGTTGGTGGCCCTCTGAACGGCGAAGGCGGCGATGCCGGCGGCCAATAGAACCATCAGAACCACCAGCGCGGCGTTGCGTGCCGCCACCTCGGCCAGGAGACGGTTGGCAATGCTGCGCTTGCAGCCGACCTCGACCATGGCACGGGCGGAGACATCCGCCTCTGAGTTGCGGAGCTCAGCCCGTACGGGAATGATGTTGTACCGCCTGGACAGCAACCCGGCTTCGGACATCTGCAGCAACTGCCGGGCCGCCGTGCGGTCGCCCGAGCGGTACGGGCGGCCGGTGGCATCCACCAGCGCCAGGTCGCGGTTGACGGCAAAGGCGACGACGCCGCCTCGTTCATCCACCATGGCGATGTACACGATGTCCA
>CAYRFY010000516.1:0-6008 GCA_964423635.1 uncultured Armatimonadia bacterium
CCCATTGCGACAACGGGGAGGGGGTGCGCAAATAGCGCTCCCCCTTACCCACTACCTCCATGCCGACGTGAGGCTTCTCGGCCACGCCTCCAGGCCGCCGACCGGGGCCGCGCTCCGAGCGCGCCCATGCTGTCTCTCCTGTCACCGATGGACCCCTGCACGCGGATCAGGGCTTCCCGGACGAGTCTTCGCCGAGAGCTTCGAAGGCCGCGAGAGTCGCGGGCACCTCCAGGCTCCGGTTACCGGGCGTCGGGGAGGCAGCGGGCAAGTCCACGGTCAGCAGGCCCTCGGCGGCATCCCACGACCAGTCTGTGGCCTGATTGTAGCGCAGGGAAGGGCCCTGGAGGGGGACGCCGTCGGGTGACAACGGTCCTATGTCCGAGACCGGGACAAGTTCACCGGGCAGGTCGCCGAGGCGCACCGTGACGGAGCGCGGCCGAGCGCTCTCATTGGCCACGCTGAGAAACCGGCCGTCCCAGATGACCGCAAGTCCCGCGGGCGCCGGTGCCGTGTCGGTAACCGTAACACACGGCCTGTGGGCGCGCCGGATGGTGCCGGCGAAGCTCCACAGGCAAAAGCACCCGTCCCGCATGAGCGTCACGGTGCTCCCCTGCCTGAGCCTGCCCAGGGAACCCGCGACAGGTTCCGGCTCTCCCCACAGGCTCTCCGCATCCACGGTTCGCCCGTCAAGCTCCGCGCTGCAAGTGGCCGAGACCCCGCTGTTGTTGTCCCAGTGGAGCGCGACGGTTTCGCCTTCGCCGCCCTGCCAGGTGGTCTCGCGAACCCGGAACATGCCCGAGTCCTCGCGGCCCGCGGCGTTGAGCATCCGGAAGCCCGCCAACTTGCCGAACAGCTCCCGGCGGGCGGTATTGTCGCGGACGACCATCCACGTGCGCGCCCGCAGCCTGTTGACCGCCTCGCCCGCCCAGCGCACGCCGCCCCAGTACAGTGACTGGTGGATGGCGCCGAACAGCGCCGAGCCGCGGCGGGTTACCTCGGCCGGGATCCAGTGTTCCGGGCTTTCCGGCGCCATGTTGGCGTCCGAGGCGGCGCCCACACGGACCACGAACAGCTCGCTGTCGCCGTAGACCATCTGGAACAGGGGGATGGGGATGACGTTGTCCTCCGCAGGGCGCTGGGAGGAGTCGGGAAACTCCCTCTTGAGGTCCACACTGCCGGCATTCACGTCGAGAAACAGGGTCTCGAACTCGCAGATCCACTCACCGACCTTGGCGGCACCGGGCGTGGCCTCGTGCAGGGCCAGATAGGTCTGGAGCTTGTCCTGCACCCCGGCGTCGCGGCCCAGGTAGCCGTAACGCTCGCGGTGTCGCGCCTTCGGGTTGCGGTCGATGCAGGAGAGTGGGTCGCGGCGCACCCGGCTCCCCCACCACATCACCGCTCCGAACACCTGGGAGGAGTCGAACATGATCCCATTGGCGCCCGGACGTGCAGCGGTCGCGGCGAGATGTCCAAGTTGCCCCGTCATGTAGTCCCGGACCAGGTAGGGGCTGACGTAGGCTTCCCTGGCAGAGGCCCCGGCCTCGAAGCCGCCGAAAGTCTCCCCTACCCCATCGCCGTCGGCATCGAACATATTGGCGGCGTCGTAGTCGGGGGTGCCCTCCCTCCAGAAGCTCGGGTTGACGTAGAGGAATACGGGGCGGTTGTCTTCGTTGAGGGCCGCCAGGAACTCATCCAGCGATAGCCCCGGGTAGACGGTGCCGTTCACCTCCAGCGGTTGCTGGAGAAACTCGCGTGGAGGGAAGTGCCGCCAGCCCCCGGCCGCCCCGGTGAAGGGGCTCCAAAGCTGCGGGGTCACGCGGCCTTTGTAGACCGCCTCGAAGTTGCGACAAGAGGCCAGGGCAAGGCCATAGGGCACGTAGGCGACGGGATCGCCCCGGGCGTCCTCGCGGACGGCATGCTCGGGATAGCCGTGAGTGGCGGCAACTTGGGCAAGCTGCGGTCGGGCGCGGAGCTTGTCTTCCAGCGACATGAACTGTAGCGGCACCCGGGGCGTAGCGCCGCCGGTTTCGCGGCGCGCCACGGCGCCATCGGCCGGCAGCTCGCACACCCACCGCCGATACTCGCCCGCCATCTGCCGATACCCGCCGCCGGGGAGAGAGATCACGCGCAGAGGCGCCGGGGAGAACTCCCCGCCCGGCTCGAGGGAGGCCTGGTGCTCGCAGAGAACCTCGGCGTACTCGCCGGCGTCCCGGACCCCCATGCGCTTGATCGATCCATAGCGGTCGGTGCCCTGGAGCATGAAGCCGCCCGCCGGGCCGTAGACGCCGAACCACTGCATGCTGCAGCGGTTGCTGGGATAGCCCATGATAAAGGGGTACTGGTCGTAGAGTCTGATCCTGCCGAAGCGTTCATCCAGAGGGATCAAGATCCCGCTTTCGTACGGGTAGACCAAGAACCTCTTGGGGCCCTTGTCGGCCCGGGCGTTGTGGGGGAAGACGACGGATTCTATCTCCTGTCCGGAGCCGTTGCGGACGCCCACGGTCATCTCGAGGCGACCGTCGCGGCCCAGGCTCAGGCTCATGGTGCCGCGGACGGGCCTGTCGGGGCCGCAAGAGGACGAGTGTTCGATGGTGACCTGCTCGGGGCTGTGGTGGATCTCAAGCTCCCCACCCGCCGGGGGCTCGAGGAGGTCATTGGCGAAGTACACGGCCCAAGCGGGCCGGCCGGGCGGCCAGGAGAGCAGGGGCGCTCCGGCCGTCTCGTCCTCGATGGACCGCAACTGCCCGGCCTCGAAGGTGACCTTCAGCAGGCCGTTAGAGAGCACGACGCGATCGCCGGTGCCGGTAACCAAAGGGGTGCCTCCCAGTACCGGTTGCACCGCAAGGGCGGCAAGCAGCGCGATGGGCAGAAGGGCGCCGCGTCCGGGGAGCGGAATTGAGGGGGCAGCAGAAGCATGCATGGCGCCACCTTCGCAAAGCGCCGGCGGATGAGGCCGGGCTGATGGGTGTTGTCGCCTCGGGAGGAGCCACCTGGATGAGAGTCTACAACATCGGCGTGATGGCCCTGGGCATGGCCGGAATGGAGCATGTGAAGGCCTTCAGCAAGAACCCGCGCACCCGGGTCAAGGCGGCCTTCACCCGCGATAGCCAGCTCCTGGCGGAAGTCTGCAGCCGGTACGAGATTGGGCAGGCATGCGACGGCTTCGAGGAGCTGCTGGATGCCGGAATCGACGTTTTGGTCATCGCCACGCCGGACCACCTGCACGCCGACTACGCCGTCGCGGCTTTGGAGCGGGGCCTGCACGTCCTGTGCGAGAAGCCCCTGGTCACCGAGCTCGAGGATGCCCGGCGCGTGGTGGCCGCGGCCCGCAGGGCGGGGACGGTGTTCATGACCGGCCAGTGCGCCCGCTTCTTCCCACGCTCCCAGTTCGCCCACGGCCTGGTGCAGCGCGGCGAGCTGGGGAAGCTGTTCTTCGCCGAGGCCGACTATCTCCACAATCTGTCGGACTTCCTTCGCGGCTGGCGCATCGATCCCTCCGCTCCGCAGAACATCGTCCTGGGCGGAGGCTGCCATCCGCTGGACCTGCTGCGCTGGCTGATGGGGGACGTGGAGGAGGTCCATGCGGTGGCGAACAAGCTCGTCTTCCCTCCGGACAACCCCATCGAGCACGATTGCGCGCTGCTCAACCTGAGATTCCGCGGCGGCGCGATTGGCAAGTGTCTGGTGTCGGTGGGCTGCAGCCGGCCGTACTCGCTGGGGCTGAGCCTGTACGGGGAGCACGGCACGCTGGAAGATGAGAAGCTCTTCCTGGGGCGCTACGAGGGTCTGGAGGACTTCATGCCGGTGCCCCTTTCGCCACACCTGCACGGCGACCGGGGCATCTTCGACGACCAGGCCCAGCATCTGGTGGAGTGTCTGGACACGGGGAGCCAGCCCATCGCGGACGTGGTGGAGGGCGCCAAGACCGTGGCCACGTGCCTGGCCGGGGCCCAGTCCATCGCCGGCGGGAAGCCGGTGCGGGTGTGCAATGACTTCTGAGCCGGCCAGGCCGTCGGCGCCTCCGCCGGGTCCCGGGCCGATACGGCCCTGGTCGTTTGCCGTCGCGTAGGTTGGCTCTGAGAGCAGACGCCGTTGGCGGCTGCCCGTCCTCCCTACCCGCCTGCGGGGAAAGCCGGCGTGGGGTCCCAGTCGTTGGCGGCCAACGGCCGTGCGGCAAAGCCCCCCCTCGATCCCCCGGAGGCCGGGGGGGCCACGAGCCAACGCCTCGGCGCAAGTATGTGCGGGGGATGAGGCGACGTGGGTAGGCACTTTGCCGGAACCTGCATAATCCGAGTTGAAGGCCCGACCTACGGGGTGGCGAACGGCAAAGACGAGCCCTGTAACTTGGTTCAAGCGTCAGGAAGTGCGCCTATGTGGGCATCAGACTGCAGACTACTGCTCTACTGCTTTGGGGGTTGACAGGAACCCGCCCGTTTTGGTATATTATGCCACGCTGAACGGTGCCCCCATGGTCTAGCGGTTAGGACGGCGGGTTCTCAGCCCGTTAGCCGGGGTTCGAGTCCCCGTGGGGGTACCAACCACAACACAGACCGCCTCGCCGCCCGTGAAGCTCACTGCCTCGCGTTGCAGCGGGGAGTTACTGGGCCGCGCGGAGCGCGGCCTTTTTTGTGCCGGTGCTATTGGGGAACAGCCGGGGGATGAGACTGCGACCGGCCGGAGGCTTTGGATGCAAATGACAGTACCGCTTTTCCTGTTGGCCCTTTGTCCGGTGTGGGCCAACACGATACAGCCGCCCGAGGAGTACCCTTCCGAGCCGGACGAGGCGGTGGCGCTGTTTTCGTATGCGGTAGATTCATTGGGTGCTGTGGAGACCGTCCCGGCTTCCGGGGAGATCCGCCCCTCGGCCTACGCCGGGCGGACGATCGTGGTGGAAGGCACTTTCGCCGGTCGTATCGCGGTCAACGGTAGCAACGGCAACGGACGCCGCGTGCTGATCCGCATCGAAACCCAGGAAGGCCAGTCTCTGTACGCCGTCTCCCCCTCGGAGCTACGCGGCCTGCGCGACGGCGAGCGGGTGAAAGCCGTCGTGACGGTGCCCACCGATGAGGCGGGCAAGCTGCGCTTCGAGCTGCGCGCCATCGTGATGGAGGGCGACCTCCCCTGCGAGCCCGCCGCAGCCAAAGCCGTGCCCCACGAGGCCGCCGCCACACAACCGCGCACAAACACCGCGGTGATCCCGGGTACGGAGCAAGACGTCACACCGCCGCAGTTGAAGGGCGGAGGCTCCAGGGTGCCCCGCCTGGCCCCGATCCCCGTTGCCACCGGCAAGATGCCGCGGGACGGCAAGGACGGCACGTGGGACCCGGTGGGCGGGATCGGCTACCCGATTCTCGGCGCCGAGACGCTCCAGGTCTGGATGGACTGGATGCGGAAGTTCAACCCGCGCCTGTCTGACCGCCAGGCGGACTGGATTGCGCGCTGGGTCATCTACTACTCGGCGCTCAACGGGGTGGACCACCGGCTGATGTTCGCGATGATCAAGTGTGAGTCGGACTTCAACCCCCACTGTGTGTCGCGGGCCGGAGCCGTCGGGCTCACCCAGCTCATGCCCTGCAACATCAAGGACTTCAAGGTCGTCAACAAGTGGAATGTGCAGGAACAGGTGCGGGCCGGAGTCGAGCACTTCAAGGAGATGCTGGACATGTGGGACGGGCGCAGCAACTACGCCCAGTTCGCGCTGGCGGCGGCCTCCTACAACGCCGGGCCCAATGCGGTGAAGCGCGCCGGCGGCATCCCCAACTACACGGAGACCAAGAACTACGTCAAGAAGCTGGGGAACCTGTTCGCTCAGCTCTGCAAGGACGGGTATCCCTGATCCGTGGGAGACTCTACTGGGTACTTAAACGGGCCGCCCCACAGTGGGGCGGCCCGTTTCGTGTGTAGACCGAGGATGAAGGCGGCGGGGGCGGCGGCCCGGCCGTGGAGTATTGTCCTAGCGAAGCTCCGCCTCAAACCGACGAGCACGGCGCGGAGGTTGCTCCGGGGGC